>JAFVYX010000025.1 GCA_017500625.1 Clostridia bacterium
CCGCTTCCTTTGGTGCAGAAGTCGCCGTTCTCCAACCGAGAGGCGTACAAGGGTACGTCCGAGGGAGGAAACGGTGAGTTATGCCCAAAGGATCAGAGGCAGATGCGGTCCACGCAATCGTAAAGCTCTTGGAAGAGGGCGCGCTTCTTGTCGCCGACCTCGTTCATCTCGGCCAGCTCGGCCTCGTTGTAGAGAGCCAGCTCCTCGGGCTTGGCCTTGCCCTTGTAGAGACGGTCGAGGGTGAGGGCGAAGTTGATGTCACGCGCCACGATCTTGCCCGAGCGCTCACAGACCACGAGGTTGCTGTTGCCAAGGAACAACTCCTCCACCGCACGCTTGCCGAGGCGGGTGGCAAGCAGACGGTCACGCAGGGTGGGGATACCGCCGCGGACGATGTGGGCAAAGCGGGCAAACTTGGTCTCAACGCCCGTCTCGGCCTCAATGCGCTTCGCAAGGGCGGGGGCAAAGTCACTGCCCATACCCTCGGACACGATGACGATGAAGGTGCGCTTGCCGAGCGCGCGGGAGGCGCGGATCTTTTGGATGGCAGCATCGGCATCAAAGGGAAGCTCGGGAATGGCAACGGCGGTAGCGCCGGAGGCCACCGCGGTCTCCAGGGCGATGTCACCCGCGCCGCGGCCCATGACCTCCACCACGTTGCAGCGGGCGTGTGACTCGCAGGTGTCACGGAGCTTGTCGACAAGGTCCAGCGTGGTGTTCATGGCGGTGTCAAAGCCGATGGTGTACTCGGTGGACGTGATGTCGTTGTCAATGGTGGCGGGGATACCGATGCAGGGAATGCCGTGGTGCGTCAGGTCCTGGGCGCCACGGAAGGTGCCGTCACCACCGATGGCCACGATACCGTCGATCAGGAATTTCTCGCAGGTGGCGATGGCGCGGGCCATGCCCTCCTCGGTCTTGAACTCGGGGCAACGGTCGGAATAGAGCATCGTGCCGCCGTGGTTTAAGGAATTGGAAACGTCTCTGACCGAAAAGGGTCTGAGGTCCCCCTGAATGAGGCCGCTGTAACCGCGCATGATCCCCATGACCTCCACACCGCGGCGGAGCGCCTCACGCGTGACGGCACGGATCGCCGCGTTCATGCCGGGGGCATCGCCACCCGAGGAAAGGACACCGATTCTTCTGAATGTTTTCATCTTCTTCACTTTGCTTCCTTTATGTCAAGTTTTGTTTACTTAATGAGAATTCAGGGCGGAGAGTATGAGAAAGAGCGCCATATCCGCGGCCTTACGGCGAATGCGGCGGCGGCTCCCCTTGAGCGTGAGACAGAGGGCATCACTCCCCTCCTCCGTGGCAAGGCCGATAAAGACACGACCAACGGGGATCTCCTCGGTACCGCCACCGGGACCGGCAAGGCCGGTGACCGACACGGCAAGGTCGGAGGACAAGCGATTGCGGGCTCCCTCGGCCATTTCCCGCGCAACGGGAGCCGAGACGGCGGTGTTCTTGGCGAGAGTCTCCTCACGGACACCGAGGGCTACGTGCTTCACGGCATCGGTATAGGAGACGATGCCGCCGAGAAAGACACGGCTGGCCCCCGGCACCGACACAAGGCGGGAGGCCACGGCACCGCCCGTGCAGGACTCGGCGAGGGCCAGGGTCTTCCCCTTTTCGGCAAGGGCAAGGATCACACGCTTTTCAAGCTTCATCGGCAGCTTCCTCCAAAAGGCCGAGCATCGTGCGCGCCGCCATCGAGAGTGGCAGGCGACGGGAATAGGCCAAGTAAAAGTGGCGTGGGGGCGGTGCTTCCGCAAGGTCAAGGCAGACGACCTCACCCTTGGCAAGCGCCTCAGCGGCGAAGTCCTCAACGATCGAGGAGATGCCGATGCCGCGCTTGGCAAATTCCAAAAGCAGGTCCGAGGTGGCCAGCTCGATCGCGGGAGCGGGATACTCGCTCCCCAGCCACTCCGAAACGTAGGCCCTTGTGGTCGAATTCTTCTCCAGCATAATGGTCGGGTAGGCGGCCATATCTCGCCGAGTGACGCCGTGGGCGGCGGCCAGGGGGTGATCGGGTGAAACGATGAAGACGTCACGGACGGGGCGCACGGGCGTCAGGGTCAGCTCCTCGGTACCGAGTGAGAGAGGGCCCGACACCACGCCGAAGTCGATGGTACCGTCACGGAGCGCCTCCAGCGTGCGGGGAGTGGGGGCGTTGGTCACGGTAAGACGGACGGCGGGATAGCGCTCACGGAAGGCACGGATATAATCGAGAAGATAAAAGCGGAGCGTCATATCCGAGGCGCCGATGCGGAGGGTACCGCCGGCCAGCCCCAGAAGCTCACGCAGCTTTTGCTCGCCCGCATCGAGAAGAGAGAAGGCGCTCCTGACGTATTCAATGAGAACGCGCCCCGCCTCGGTCAGCTGGACACCGCGGCGCGAGCGAGCGAAGAGGGGGACACCGAGCGCCGCTTCCAGGGCCGCAAGCTCAGCGCTGACGGCGGGCTGGCTGACGAAAAGACGGCGGGCCGCCTCACTGATGCTGCCGGCCTCGGCCACGGCGAGAAAGGTACGGTATTTTCCGATCACGTCGCTCATTCGGGAGCCCTCCCCTCGAATTTTCTTTTCCTATACAATTATACTATTGACAAAGGCAAAACGCAAGAGGGATTTTACAAAAAGCGACCGAATAAAAATTTGGAATCGGCGGAAGGCAAAGCAAAAGAAGGAATTGACAAGCCGCACGGTTTGTGATATACTGTAAGCACCACGAAAAACCTATGAGGGAGGTGCCGAATTGCACATTGCCATTATTGCCGACGATGCGAAAAAGGAGCTGATGGCCGAGTTCTGTATCGCCTATTGTGGGATCCTTTGCCATCACCGCCTTTGCGCCACGAGCGCTACGGGAAAATACATTGCCGACGCCACAGGACTTGAGATCGAGCTTCTCATGTCGGGCGAGGACGGAGGCAGCGAGCAGCTCATTTCGCGCGTGGCGTGCGATGAGGTGGACATCGTGTTTTTCTTCCGCGCCCCCGAGCCCGAGGTGTATTGCCGCGAAAACGGAACCACCCTTTTGCGGCTGTGCGATATGCACACCGTTCCGATCGCAACCAACATTGCTACGGCCGAGGCGCTGGTCATGGCGCTTGACCGCGGCGACCTCAGCTGGCGCGAGAGCCGCTGATACCTCAGGGGGCGTGGGCTTGGCCCGCGCCCCCTTTCAGGAGTTTTTTATGACAAAGCCCGTTACCGTCACCGTCACCACGGCCGCCCCGGGAGAGGATACCATTTCCCTCTCTTACGACGGCCTTTTGCGCGTGGCCGCCGACGGGGCGAGGATCTCCTATACCGAGGTGGAGGACGGCGCCCGTACCTCCACGCTCATCACCCTGACAAGCGAGAGAATGACGATCGCGCGACGCGGCGCCGTCGACTTCACGGCAAGCTACGAGGTGGGAGCGCCCTCTACCTCGGTCTACCGTCTCGGCGGTATGGCGCTTGACGCGCACATCGTGACCGAGGCGCTGACGCTTTTGCCGTCGGCCCTGCCTGCGGTCGACTGCACCTACCGCCTCACGCTGGGAGGCGAGGAGCGGCGGCTCACGCTGTCCCTGCGCCTTGCGGAAAGGAACGACAAATGACGGTCGACGAGCTGAAGTCCGCCATAAAGGCGGCCCGCGTCCCGTGGCTCATTCTGGCGGGCGAGGAGGAGTATCTGAAGCGCCATTACCTCGGCGAGATCCGCCGTGCCCTTTCGCCCGATGCGGCGCTTGCCGCCTTCAATCACCTGCGCTTTGAGGGCGAAGCGATCGATTTTGCCAAGCTTGAGGACGCGGTGAAATCCCCCCCGATGTTTGCCGATACCAAGCTGGTGGAATGGCATCTTTGCGACTTTGAAAAGATGAAGGCCCAAGACCTTGCGCGCTTTACCGAGCTTTGCGAAACGCGCGAGGAGTACGAGGGCGTGACCGTGGTCTTTTACGCCGAGGCCGAGCGCCTTACGCCGGGGCAAAACCCCAAAAAGCCCACGCGCCGCTACCAGGACATCGCCAAGGCCATTGACATCGTCTCCTTTCCGCGCTCGACCGATACCCAGCTCCTCGGCTGGATCGGACGGCATCTCTCCCACGGGGGGATCGCGGCGGGGGCCGAGGTCGGTCGCGCGATGCTGGAGCGCTGCGGCCACTCGATGGACGTGCTGGCAGGCGAGCTTGACAAGCTCATCGCCTACGCCCACGCCAAGGAGAAGACCGAGCTGACCGTTGCCGACGTCACGCACGTCACGGCGGCGACCTTTGAGGCCGATGCCTTTGGTCTTGGCAATGCCATTCTGGCGGGCGATGCCGCCGCGGCATTCGAGAATCTGCGCGATATGAAAAACCGCCGTATGGATCCCTCCTTGGTCTTCGGCTCGGTGTTCCGCCTCTTTTGCGACCTCTATGCGGTGGCGCTCTTGCGTGAGGAAGGGCTCTCCCCCGCGGCGATCCGCGAAAAGACGGGGCTTCACGAATACAAGGTGACGCTCTACCTGCGCGCCACCCAGAAGAAGACCGCCGCCGCCCTCGGCGCCACACTGGAAAAATGCCGCCGCCTTGACCTCTCGTCCAAGCTCGGTGCCGCCGATTACTCGGGGCTTGAGCGCCTCATCGCCGAGGAGGCGTGAAACGATAAAAAGCAAGCACTTGTGTGCTTGCTTTTTTGCTTTTCGGGAACGAGAAGGTCACGGGCAAAAAGCCGATGCGAGGATCGAGAGCGAGGAAATTCGGAGCAGAAATCGGCGCTTTCGTCCCGAAGGAGTATGCCACATACGTCGAGGGGCGAAAACGGCGAAGAAAAAAAAGAGCAACCTTGGTTGCTCTTTTTCGGTTTATGCCCGAATTTACCGCTCTCCGCGTTTTTCGAGAAGGTGGCGCTTAATATCCCACAGCTTTTTCGAAAGGTCTACATAGTAGCGGTGGGGGTTCTCGAAGCGACGGACCTCCTCCCAGAGAGTGGCGACCTCCTTTTGGCAGTAGGAACGGATCTCGTTGACCGAGGGAAGCTCATAGACGAGGACACCGTCCTTGAAGATCGGTACAGTCCAGCCTACGCTAGCTGAGCCTGCCGAAGCTTCGTCATGGGCTTTACCGCTGCTTCTCGATGGGGGAGATTTCCTCTTCACTCAAACCCGCACGCTGATTATCTTC
>JAFVYX010000266.1 GCA_017500625.1 Clostridia bacterium
CGTCGGTCCTTGTGTAGCGGCCGCGCTCCCCACCTCGAGGAGACGCCCTACGTGGCGGTAGCCGAGAAAGGCGGGCGGCAGGTGCGTTACAAGGTCGTCGATATTCCTGACGACCGTAAAGCGCTCCCAGCGCTCGGCAAGGCGTGCAGCCCCTCTACCGAACAGAACGCGAGGGCAGCCGAAGCCGAAGCCCGTGAGGGAATGGCGGAGATCGGGGCGTTGGTACCACGCGTATTCGTGCGCCAGGACGGCAATGGCGGCACCGTGGGAATAGCCGACCACGGTGATGGTGCGCAGGGCTTTGTCGGCGAGGGTGGCGGCCACCTCGCGCTCGGCTATGCGCCACGCACGCAAAAAGCCGCGGTGAGCATAGAAAACGGGGCGGCCATGCCGCCGATAGGCGGCGGCAGGAAAATCGAGATTCTTTTGCCAGTCGGCGGCGCCGTCCGAGGCCTCGAAATAGAGCGTGAGTGCGCCCCCCCGACGCTCGGCGGCGACGTCAACGCCATCGGCAAGGCGGGTATAGGGAGCCGTCAGGCATTGCGAAAACAGATAAGAAAGTCTCATACCATCAGGGTATGCGTGAGAAGTAAATTTGGCTCCGCGCCTTGACAAATGCCGCTCTCTGTGATAAACTGTTAAAAAATCGAAAGGACGCTTTCCATGGACGATATTCTGAAAATACTCGAAAAGGACGCCACCCTCACCCCCGAGGCGTTGGCCAAAATATGCAACAAGAGCGTGGAGGAGGTCCGCGCCATGATTGCCGAATGGGAGAAGAGCGGCGTGATCCTCGGTCGCCGCACGCTGGTCGACTGGGAGCTGGCGGGGGAGGAAAAGGCACGCGCGATGATCGAGGTCAAGATCGACCACAGAGGCGCTTATGCCTATGATAAGCTGGCCGAGAGGATCCGCAATTACCCCGAGGTCAAGAGCTTGTACCTGATGTCGGGAACCTTCGACTTCCTTGTGGTGGTCGAGGGGAGGAGTCTAAAGGAGGTCGCTCTCTTTGTCAATGACAAGCTGTCCTCACAGGAGAGCGTGACGTCGACGGCCACCCACTTCATTCTGAACACCTACAAAGAGAACCACGTAATGTTTAAGGTGCCTGAGGCGGACGAAAGGATCAACGAGCTGCTATGATCCCTTACGAACGCCTGATCTCGCAGTCGGTGGCGGACCTGAAGCCCTCGGGGATCCGTAAGTTCTTTGATCTTTTATCGACCATGGACGACGTCATTTCCCTAACAGTGGGCCAGCCCGACTTTGTTACCCCGTGGCATATTCGCGAGGCCGCCATTGAGTCCCTCGAAAAGGGCCACACCTATTATACGGCCAACGCCGGCACGAGCGATCTTCGCCGCGGCATTGCCGAGTACCTTGACCGCCGTTTTTCCTTGCGCTACGATCCGCTGCGTGAGGTCGTAGTCACCGTTGGGGGGAGCGAAGCGATCGACCTGGCGCTCCGCGCCGTCATCAATCCGGGGGACGAGGTCATTGTCCCCGTACCCTCCTTTGTATGCTACGGGCCTCTCACCACTATGGCGGGGGGTGTACCCGTGATGCTGGAGACGCGCCCCGAGGACAGCTTTAAGCTGACGCCCGAGCGCCTCCGCGCCGCGATCACGCCGCGCACCAAGCTCCTTGTTCTGCCGTTTCCGAACAACCCGACGGGTGCCATTCTTACCGAGGAGGAGCTTTGCGGCATTGCCGACGTTCTGCGCGGTACCGACATTCTCGTGCTTTCCGACGAGATCTATGCCGAGCTGACCTACGGCCGCCGCCACACGTCGATCGCTGCGATCCCCGATATGTGGGAGCGCACGATCCTTGTAAGCGGCTTTTCGAAGGCCTACGCGATGACGGGGTGGCGCATGGGCTATCTGGCCGCACCCGAGCCCCTGGCGCGCGAGATGCTGAAGCTGCATCAGTACGCCATTATGTGCGCGCCCACCACCTCACAGTTCGCCGCGCTGGAGGCGATCCGAAACGGTGACGACGACATCGCGATGATGCGAGAGGAGTACGACCGTCGCCGCTCCTTCCTTCTGGCAGGACTTGCCGAGCTGGGCATCGACTGCTACCCCGCCGAGGGGGCGTTCTACCTCTATCCCCACATCGGAAAATTCGGCCTCTCCAGTGAGGAGTTCTGCGAGCGCCTTCTCTACGAGGGGCGCTGTGCGATCGTTCCCGGCACCGCGTTTGGCGAGGTGGGTGAGGGGTATGCCCGCATTTCCTACGCCTATTCGATGCGCCACCTTGAGGAGGCGCTTGAGCGTATCGGGA
>JAFVYX010000267.1 GCA_017500625.1 Clostridia bacterium
CCGCCCTCGGGCCCGAGGTCGATGATATGGTCGGAATGTGCGCTCATTATCATTCGCTTCATTTCTCCCTATCCTTGGGGTATCGCTTCAAAAAAACGCCACACTGTGGCGTTTTTTCTTGCTCACCGTCGGGGCGAAAACGGCGATTTCTGCTCCGAATTTCCTCGCCCTTGAAGGGCATGACCAAAAAAGAAAAGGGAGCCAACGGCTCCTTTTTTGCTATCGCGCCTCTCACGCACTCGACGTACGCACGTACGTCTTCGGCCTGAGAAACGCGATTTCTGCTCCGAATTTCCTCGCCCTTGGCGGGCATAACCAAAAAAGAAAAAGGAGCCAACGGCTCCTTTTCTTTTGTACATATCCCAACAAAACCTATGCTTTTGTAAATCTTACTTTGCTTCCGCAAGCTTTTCACGCAGGTAAAGGCCCGTGTAGGAGACGGGGCACTCGGCCACCTCCTCGGGGGTGCCCGTGGCGACCACGGTCCCACCGCCCTCACCGCCCTCGGGCCCGAGGTCGATGATATGGTCGGCGCACTTGATAAGGTCAAGGTTGTGCTCGATCACCACCACGGTATTGCCTGCGTCGGCAAGGCGCTCAAGAATGGTGATGAGACGGGCAACGTCGTCGGTATGCAGGCCCGTGGTCGGCTCGTCGAGGATATAGAGCGTACGCCCCGTGTCGCGTCGCGAAAGCTCGGTGGCCAGCTTGATGCGCTGGGCCTCACCGCCCGACAGGGTGGTGGACGACTGGCCGATCTTGATATAGCCAAGCCCCACGTCATAGAGGGTCTGGAGCTTTTTGGCGATCGCGGGGATCCCCGCAAAGAAGCCGACGCCCTCCTCGACGGTCATCTCAAGGACCTCGTAGATGTTCTTGCCCTTGTAGCGCACCTCCAGCGTATCGCGGTTGTAGCGCATACCGTGGCACTCGTCGCACTTCACGTAGACGTCGGGGAGAAAGTGCATCTCAATGCACCGCACGCCGTCTCCCTCGCACGCCTCGCAGCGGCCGCCGCGCACGTTAAAGGAGAAGCGCCCGGGGCCGTAGCCCTTGGCGCGGGCATCGTCGGTCTTGGCAAAGAGATTGCGGATCTCACCGAAAAGGCCCGTATAGGTCGCGGGGTTCGAGCGCGGCGTGCGCCCGATGGGGCTCTGGTCGATCGAGATCACCTTATCCAGCTGCTCGCCCCCCACAACGCCCGTACATTTTCCGGGGCGCGTTGAGGCGCGGTTGAGGTCACGTGCGAGGGTGTCGCGCAGAATGGTATTGACAAGCGAGGATTTGCCCGAGCCCGAAACGCCCGTCACGGCGATAAAGCGGCCGAGCGGAAAATCGACGTCGATGCCCTTGAGGTTGTTTTGTGCCGCCCCGAGCACGCGCACCGTATGGCCGTTGCCTGCCCGCCGCGTGCGCGGCACCGCGATCCTCTTGCGGCCCGAAAGGTACTCGCCCGTGAGCGAGGTCTCGCACGCCGCCACCTCGGCGGGCGTGCCGGCCGCCACCACGTGACCGCCGTGAATGCCCGCCCCCGGGCCGATGTCGATGAGATAGTCGGCGGCGCGCATCGTGTCCTCGTCGTGCTCCACCACAATGACGGTGTTGCCGAGGTCGGCGAGGCGCTTGAGCGTGGCGATCAGCTTATCGTTGTCGCGCTGGTGCAGGCCGATCGACGGCTCGTCGAGAATGTACATCACGCCGACAAGCGCCGAGCCGATCTGCGTGGCGAGGCGGATCCTCTGTGCCTCACCGCCCGAGAGCGTGCCCGCCTTACGCGCCAGGTCAAGGTAGTCGAGCCCCACGCTGGCAAGGAAGCCGAGGCGCGCGCGGATCTCCTTTAAGATCTCTCCCGCGATCGTCTCCTCGGTGGGGGTGAGCGTCAGGGAATTCACAAACTCCAGCATACGCCCGATCGAAAGATGCGTGATCTCGTCGATATTGAGACCGCCGACCGTCACCGACAGCACCTCGTCCGAGAGACGCCGACCGCGGCAGCGCGGACAGGGGATTTCCTCAACGAAATCCTCATACCCCGCCCCCAGAACGCCGCCCATCTTCATGCGGCGCTCGACCGTATTGACCAGCCCCTCAAAGGCGGTGAACTGCTCGTGCTCCTCCTTGCCGAAGTAGCGCACGATGTGATATTTCTTCGGGCTACCGTAAAGGAGCGCCTCGTACGCCTCGGGCGTATAGTCACGGATCGGCGTGTCGAGCGTGAAGCCGAAGTCCTCGCACATCGCGGCCACAAGCGGCCCCATCCAGCTGTCCTCGCCCATCGACTTGAAGCCGTTGCACACAATGGCTCCCTCGCGGAGAGAGAGTGACTTGTCGGGGATCAGAAGCTCGGGCGAGATGCGCCGCGTGTCACCGATGCCGGCGCAGTCGGGGCAGGCGCCCGCGGGGTTGTTGAAGGAGAACATACGCGGCTCAAGCTCTCCAAAGCTCACCTTATGCTCCTCGCACGCGTAGCGCTGGGAGAACTCCAGCTCCTCTCCCTCGCCCTCGCGCGGCACGGTCGCCACGATCACGCGGCCCTCGGACAGCGAGAGCGCGCTCTCGACCGAGTCGGAAAGGCGCGAGCGGAGATCCTCGCGCATCACAAGGCGGTCGACGACCGCCTCGATCGTATGCTTTTTGTTCTTGTCGAGCGCGATCTCCTCGGAAAGATCGTACATCGCGCCGTCCACGCGCACACGGGTGTAGCCGCGGCGGCGCAGGTCCTCCAGCACCTTCTCGTGCATACCCTTTTTGTCTCGCACGAGAGGCGAGAGCACCAGAAAGCGCTCGCCCTCGGGAAGCTCCATAATGCGGCTTGTGATCGCGTCCAGCGTCATCTGGCGGATCTCCTTGCCGCACACGGGGCAGTGGGGAATGCCCACACGGGCATAAAGCAGGCGCAGATAATCGTAGATCTCGGTCACCGTGCCCACCGTGGAGCGCGGATTCTTCGAGGTCGTTTTCTGGTCGATGGCAATGGCGGGCGACAGCCCCTCGATCGAGTCGACGTCGGGCTTGTCCATCTGCCCGAGAAACATACGCGCGTACGAGGAGAGCGACTCGACAAAGCGGCGGTGCCCCTCGGCGTACAGCGTTTCAAAGGCGAGCGAGGACTTGCCCGAGCCCGAAAGCCCGGTCAGAACGACCAGCCCGTCACGCGGGATATCCACGTCGATGTTTTTGAGGTTGTTTTCCCGTGCGCCACGGATACGGATATAGCTTCCCATACGCTCCTCTTACTTCTTGGTTTCTTCCAGCTCGCGGATACGGTCGCGCAGATACGCCGCCCGTTCGAACTCCAGCCGCCGCGCGGCATCGCGCATCTCGGCGCGCAGGCGCTCGACCGTCCTCTCCCGCTCCTTTGGCGAGAGGCGGCGCGGCTTCTCGGCCGCCGCCGGCGTCGTCTCCTCGGCCTTGCCGATCGCGATCGTGTCGCGCACGTCCTTTTTGACCGTCTGCGGTGTGATGCCGTGCGCCTCGTTGTACGCCATCTGCACGCGGCGGCGGCGCTCGGTCTCGTCGATCGCGCGCTTCATTGAGCCCGTCACCGTGTCGGCGTACATCACCACGCGCCCGTGGGCGTTACGCGCCGCGCGCCCGATCGTCTGAATGAGCGAGGTCTCGGAGCGCAAAAAGCCCTCCTTGTCGGCATCGAGGATCCCGACGAGCGATACCTCGGGAATGTCCAGCCCCTCGCGGAGCAGGTTGATGCCCACGAGAACGTCGAATTTCCCAAGGCGCAGGTCGCGCAGGATCTCCATGCGCTCCATCGTGTCCACCTTGTGGTGAATGTATTTCACCTTCACGCCCACCGAGGAGAGGTAATCGGTCAGGTCCTCGGCCATTTTGGTGGTGAGGGTGGTCACCAGCGCTCTCTCGCCCCGCTCGGTCACGGTGCGGATCTCGGAGAGCAGGTCGTCCACCTGCCCCTCGACCGGCCGCACGATCACCTCGGGATCGACAAGCCCCGTCGGGCGGATCAGCTGCTCGGCCACGCCCTCGCTATGCTCCTCCTCGTAGGGCCCCGGCGTGGCGCTGACGAACACCGTCTGCCCCATACGCTCCTCAAATTCCTCGAAGCGCAGAGGTCGATTGTCGTAGGCCGACGGCAGACGGAAGCCGTAATCGATGAGGTTCTTTTTGCGTGAGGTGTCGCCTCCCGACATGCCGCGCACCTGCGGCACCGTCACGTGCGACTCGTCAATGAAAAGAAGGTAATCCTTCGGAAAATAGTCAAGGAGCGTGTAGGGCGTCGACCCCTCGGGGCGGCCCGAAAGAACACGGGAGTAGTTCTCCACTCCCGAGCAGAAGCCCACCTCGCGGAGCATCTCCAGGTCGTACTGCGTCCTCTGCTCGATGCGCTGGGCCTCCAGCAGCATATCGCGCGACTTGAAGTAGTCGACTCTCTCCCACATCTCGCGCTCGATCTCGAGGAGCGCGCGGTGGCGATGCTCGTCCGAGACGGCGTAGTGCGTGGCGGGGAAGATCGCCACGTAGGAAAGCACGCGCAGGACCTCGCCCGTGACGGTATGCACCTCGCTGATCCTCTCGACCTCATCGCCGAAGAACTCGATGCGGAGCGCTTTTTCGCCGAACGAGGCGGGGACCACCTCCACGGTGTCGCCCCGCACGCGGAATTTGCCGCGCGTGAGAGCAAGATCGTTTCTCGCGTAGCTGATCGCTACCAGCTGGCGAAGGAGCGAATCACGGCTCATCTCCTGTCCTGTGCGGATCGAAACGAGCAGTCCCTCGTATTCGCGCGGGTCGCCCAGCGAATAAATGCAGGAGACCGAGGCCACGATGATGACGTCCCGCCGCTCAAAGAGGGCGCTGGTGGCGCTGTGGCGGAGCTGGTCGATCTCATCGTTGATCAAGGCGTCCTTTTCAATGTACATATCCTGCCCGGGAATGTACGCCTCGGGCTGGTAGTAGTCATAATAGGAAACAAAGAATTCGACGGCGTTCTCGGGGAAGAACTCGCGCAGCTCGGAGCAGACCTGGGCCGCCAGCGTCTTGTTGGGCTCAAGGATCAGGGCGGGGCGCCCGCATTCCTTGATGACGTTGGCCATCGTAAAGGTTTTACCGGAGCCCGTCACACCGAGCAGGGTCTGGGCCCTTTTTCCCTCCCCGACACCGCGTACCAGGGCGGCGATCGCCTCGGGCTGATCGCCCGTGGGGGTAAAGGCGCTTTTCAGCTTAAAATCCGCTTTCTTCACGGTGGGCTCCTTTCTCGGCGTATGCCGTTTTTTGAGAATGGGGGGCGCGGATCCGTCATAGCAAAACTGCACAAATCTTGGGGCCGAGGATTAGGCAAAATACCGTCTTGACTTTCCCTTATACGGCCGATATAATGGAGACGAACGCCCGCCTATACATTATACTACACGCGCGCGGAATTTGCAACCGGAAAATGATGCTTCCCGACCGCGGCCCCGCATGCAGGAAAAAGGAGAGACACACCATGAAGATATTGATGATCGGCGCCCACCAGGACGATATGGAGTTTGAGGGCAGCGGCTTTGTTGCCATGCACCGTGCCCTCGGGAATGAGGTGCGCGTCCTTTCCATGGCCAACGGCTGCGGCGGCCACCATATCCTCACCCCCGAGGAGACCTCGCGCGTCCGCCGCGAGGAATCGCGCCGCGTCGGTGAGATGCTTGGCCTGCGCTATGACGTGTGCGATGACGTGGACGACTGCACCATCGTGGCCGACATTCCCTCGCGCCGCCGCCTCACGCGCTATATCCGTGAGTATAGCCCCGACCTTATTATCACTCACCGCCCGAACGACTATCACACCGACCACAGAAATACGGGCCTGCTCGTTCAGGACGCCTCCTACGTGCTTACCGTGCCGCACGAATGTCCCGAGGTGCCCGCCATGCGCTTTATGCCCGTCATCATGTACTTTGAGGACACCTTCAAGTACCCGCCCTTTGAGGCCGACGTGGTCATCGATACCGACAGCGTTGCCGAGAAAAAGCTGGAGCTTCTCGATGCCAACCCCTCCCAGGTCTACGAGTGGCTGCCCTACACCTACGGGGAGATCGCTCCGCCCGAGGGCGACCGCGAGGGGCGCATGGCCTATCTGCGCGGCGCCTCCACCGAGGGAATGACCGATGAGGAGATCCTTGCCCTCGAGTCGAACAGCGTTTTTCACCTCTTTGTCAAGACCGCCTCGCGCCACCGCCAAAAGCTCATCGAGCGTTACGGTGAGGAGCGCGGCCGCCGCGTAAGGACCGCCGAGGCCTTTATGCTCTCGGAGTACGGAGCGCCCTTGACCGAGGAAAAGCGCCGCCTCTTCTTCCCGTTCTGAGGGCGGCACTCCCTCACACGATGACACCGAAAGGAGATGATACGATGAGACACGTCAAGGAGCTCGACAGGTGCGCCCTGTCCCTTGAGCAAAAGCTCGGCCAGCTGTACTGTGCCAACGTATCGGCCAACGATAAAGAAAACATCGACTACGTCATGGAAATGATCCGTGAGCATCGCCTCGGCTCGGTCTGGATCCAGCCCGGGGTCGGCCACCGTGCGGAAACGATCGCCCGCATTCTTGAGGCGGCCGATTACCCGATCCTTATCCTATGCGATGCCGAGGAGGGACACGTGGACTACCGCATTCCTCAGCAGCTTTCGCTCACGGTCGCGGGGCGCACGGAGTACGCCCACTCCTTTGGGCGTCTCACGGCGGCCGCCCACCGCAATATGGGCTACAACGTCATCTGCAGTCCCGTTTTGGACCTTTGCGGAGGGAATGCCCCCTGCGGCGCCACCACGCGCTCCTTCGGCCCCGATAAGGAGCTGGCTGCCCGCTACGGCGCCGCGATGACGCGCGGTATGCACGAGGGCGGCGTTCTCACCTGTGCCAAGCATTACCCGGGAAGCACCAAGGCCATGCCATGGGATACGCACATGCGCGAGGGGTATGACGATGCCACGCGCGAGGAGATCATCGACTACGCTCTCTATCCCTACAGGGAGCTGATGCGAGAGGGGCTGATCGACGGTATTATGGTCGGTCACGAGCGCTACCCCAAGGTAGACCCCGAGCGCCCCGCCACCCTCTCAAGGCCCGTGATCGACATCATTCGGGAGCTGGGCTTTGACGGCTTCCTCGTTACCGACGCGCTCTCGATGGGGGGTGTTGTCAACAACTACGGTTGGTACGATCCCGCCGCGATGGCGGTGGCCGCGGGCAACGATATCCCCCTCGTCTGGAAGCTTGGCGCCAAGGAGGGCTACGAGGCCTTTTGCGAGCGCTACGCCGCGGGAGTGTTCTCGGAAGCGGACCTTGAGCGTGCCCTCGACCACGTCCTGGCGGCTCAGCACAAGGCAGCGCTCTTGCCCGAGGTCGGCACGGCGGCCGAGCTTGAGGTGGACAAGGAAAACACGCGCCGCCTCTGCCGCGAGTGCATTGCCTCCCGTCTCGAGGAGGGGCTGTCCCCCTCGATATCGCGGGACGGCCGCCACCTCTTCGTTATTATGACCGACGGCAAGGTCACGATCGATTCGGAGGAGAATTACACCCCCGGTCCGCGCGACTGGTACTTCCCGAAGCGGATCGCCACCCGCATTCGTGAGCTGTTCCCCCGCTCGGAGGTCGTCGATATTCCGCAGTTCCCCGCACCCTACCACAGCGAGACCGTCTTTGATAAGCAAACGCACTATGAAGACGTGGTGTTCATCACCTTCTTTCAGCCCTCGGCCTTCATCGGCCGAGAGACGCTCACCACGCGCATCGTCGATCTTATGGACGCCCTGCAATCGACCGACCGCATCGCGGCTCATCTGCATTTCGGCAATCCCTACGTGGCCGCCTACGCGCCCTACGTGAAGCGCGTCCTTCTCGGCCTTGCCGCCAACGATTGTGTGATGCACGGCCTTGAGATCCTCGCGGGCAATGCCGCGCCCCACGGTACGCTTCCTTACCGTATCCCCTTTCACGAGAGGGGCGACCTTATCCTGTAACGCAAAAAAGAGCAAGCACACGGTGCTTGCTCTTTTTCCGTGGGGCGTCTTACTTCTCGATGACGAACTGCTCGTCCGCCTTGAGGTCTACCACGGTGCAGTCGTTTATGTAGGTGCATTCGGGCAGGACGATCATGGCGCACAGCTCGTCGGCATTCGCGGGCAGGGGAGCGAGGTGCCAGACGCAGGCGTTCATTTTGATGAGGGTGTGGCGCGGCACGAGGAAGGC
>JAFVYX010000268.1 GCA_017500625.1 Clostridia bacterium
GTCGGTCGCCCTAACGTGGGAAAATCCACGCTTCTTAATGCCATTCTTGGTGAGAAGGTGGCGATCGTTTCAAAAAAACCGCAAACCACGCGCAACCGTATCACGGGCATTCACACGGTGGGGGAGGATCAGTACGTATTCCTGGATACTCCCGGCGTTCACCGCCCCCGTACCAAGCTTGGCGACTATATGGTTAAAGCTGCGGGCGATACGCTTGGTGAAGCCGATGCGGCGATCCTTGTGGTCGAGCCGCGGGACGAGGTCGGCGACATTGAAGCCGGCATCATCGATAAGCTTCGCGCCACCAAAACTCCTGCGATCCTTGTTGTCAATAAGATCGATGCCACCAGCCGCGAGCACATCGCCAAGACCATTGCCTCGTACGCGGCGGCCTATGATTTTGATGCGGTGGTGCCGATGTGCGCTAAAAATGGTAAGGGTATCGACATTCTTCTTGATGAATGCAAAGGATACCTTACGGAAAGCGATTTCTTTTTCCCGAGTGACGCGCTGACCGACCAGCCCGAGCGGCAGATCGCGGCGGAGGTTATCCGCGAAAAGCTTCTGCGCGTGCTTGAGGAGGAGATCCCGCACGGCGTTGCGGTCATGATCGAGGAATTCCGCGAGGAGGAGAAGATGCTCTCCATTCGCGCCGAGATCTTCTGCGAGAAGGCCTCGCATAAGGGAATCATCATCGGTAAGCATGGCGCCACCCTCAAGACTGTGGGTACATACGCACGCGAGGACCTTGAAAAATTCTTTGGTATCAAGGTGTTCCTTGATCTTTGGATCAAGGTGAAGGAGAACTGGCGTGACAGCGACGTTGCTGTCCGCAATTTCGGTTATAAAGAGGAATGATATGACGTATGAGGTCCGCGGCCTGGTCGTGCGCACGGTGGATCTTTCGGGGAGTGACAAGCTCCTCACGATCCTGACTGCCGAGCGTGGGCTGATTACGGCCGTTTCCAACGGCAGCCGCTCTCTCAAAAGCCGATATCTGGCCGCCTCTCAGCTCTTTTGCTATGCGTCCTTTGTTTTGGAGTCTCGCCGCGACCGTTTTTGGGTGCGGGAGGTAGAGCTGATCGAGAGCTTTTACGAGTTGCGCTTGGATATCGTCAATACGGCACTCGCCAACTACGTTTGCGAGGTGGCGGGAGACGTGACTGTGCCGGAGCAGCCCGATCCCGACATTTTGCGCACGGCATTGAACGCTCTCTATGCGATCGCCAATAATAAATATCCCCTGCCCGTTATCAAGGCGGCTTTTGAATTCCGTACTGCCGCGATGCTCGGGTATCTCCCCGAGCTTTCTGCGTGCCTCTTGTGCGGCGAGGCCGAGGGGGAAATGCTGCTTGACGTGATGAACGGCTCGGTCGTTTGCTCGAAATGCCATGCCTCGGTTGAGCGTGAGCTTCCGCGCCACGAGGACGATTTTGCGGCCCGTACGCGCGCGCTTCTGTGCATTCTGACGCCGGCCTCTCGTGCCGCCCTCCAATACATTCTTGCTTGCCCCTTGGAGCGCCTTTTCTCCTTCCGCCTCGATGAGGAGGACCTGCGCCACCTTTCCCACGCCGCCGAGGAGTATCTCCTCAACCACCTTGAGCGCGGCTTCAAGACTTTGCAATTCTATAAGGAGGTTGCCTCGGGCAACCTATAAGGAGACGTATGCTCTTTACGGAAAAGACCTTATCGGCCCTCGAATACGATAAAATACGGCATCGCCTTTCCTCGTTTGCTCCCACGGCGGGAGCGCGGGCAAGGGCGTTGTCGCTTATGCCCGATGACGACTACGAGACCGTGGTCCTTCGTCAAAAGGAAACGGCAGACGCGCGTTACCTGATCGCCGCCAAGGGGTATCCCCCCTTCGCCAACGATGAGGGGGTCATGGACGCGGTGGGCAGAGCCGAAAAGGGGGCGACACTCACTCCTCGCGAGCTGCTTGCGATCAGCGGTGTGTTGCGTGCGGCACGCCATTTTCTGGATTATATCGATACCTGTGAGACAGAGACCTCGCTTGACGTTCTGTTTGATCGCCTGATTGCCGTGCGGCCGCTTGAGGACCGCATTACCAAGGTGATCCTCGGGGAAGATCTGATCGCTGATGAGGCCAGCCCGGCGCTTGCCGATATCCGTCGCAGGATCCGTGCGGCCAACAACCGCATCAAAGACACACTGGCTACCTACATCGGTGGCGCTCGCTCGAAGTATCTTCAGGAGAACATCGTCACGATGCGAAACGGGCGCTACGTGATTCCCGTTAAGGCCGAATACCGTGGAGAGATCAAGGGCCTCTTACACGACACCTCCTCATCAGGAGCTACGGTGTTCATCGAACCCCTGGCTGTCGTTGAGGCGAACAACGAGCTTCGCGAGCTTGCCTCGCGTGAGCAGGCCGAGATCGATCGGATCCTCGCCGAGCTTTCCGAGGAATGTGCGAACAACGCCGGGGCGCTCGCCTCGGATTGCCGCAATATGACCGAGATTGCCTTTGCCTACACTCGCGCCTCGTATGCTGATGCGATTGGGGCCACCACCCCGAGGATCACCGAGGAAAAGCACATCGCTATCCTTCGCGGCCGTCACCCTCTTATTGAAAAGGAACGCGTGGTGCCGATCGACATTACGCTTGGCGGTGATTTTGATACGCTCATCATCACAGGCCCCAATACGGGTGGTAAGACCGTGGCGTTGAAAACGCTTGGCCTTTTTGCCCTGATGGCGCAAGCGGGGTTGGCTCTCCCTGCGGAGGATAAGACCGAAATGGGCGTGTTCTCCGAGATTCTTGTGGACATCGGTGACGAGCAGAGCATTGAGCAGTCGCTGTCCACCTTTTCGGCGCATATGGTCAACATTGTGAGCATCATCGGCCACGTTACTGACCGTTCGCTCGTCCTCTTTGATGAGCTGGGCGCCGGCACCGATCCCGTGGAGGGCGCCGCCCTGGCCGAAGCGATCCTTGAGGAGGTGCGCGGCCGTGGAGCGCTTTCCGCTTCGACCACGCACTATGCCGAGCTGAAGGTGTATGCCCTGGAGACCGAGGGCGTGCAGAACGCCTCCTGCGAGTTTGACGTGGAGACCCTGCGCCCCACCTACCGCCTTATTGTGGGCATGCCCGGTAAATCCAACGCCTTTGCGATCTCGGAAAAACTGGGACTGTCCGCCGACATCATTCGCCGTGCCGATGCCCACCTTTCGGGCGATACCAAGCGCTTTGAGGGCGTCATCGCCCAGCTGGAGGCCTCGCGCGTAGAAATGGAGCGTGAGCGCGAGGAGGCCGAACGCTTGCGCCGCGAATACGAGGCATTCAAGAAAGAGGCCGAGCGCCGTCTCCACGAGAAAACGGCCAGCTCGGAAAAGGAGATCGCCTCGGCCCTTACCCGCGCCAGACAGCTGCTTGACAGCGCACGGGCGGGAAGCGATTATATCTTCAAGGAGCTTGACGAGATCCGCCGCAAGCAGAACGCCGCCAACTTTGCCGAGGAGCTGAACCGCGCTAAGGCGGCGGTGCGCGACCGCTTGCGTGAGGGAAACGAGCTGTACGACAAGGCCGAGTTCCGCGAGATCTCCTTGGAGGACGATTACGTCCTGCCGCGCCCCCTCAAGGTCGGTGACCGTGTGTTTCTCGTTTCCTATCATCAGGAGGGCGAGGTCACGGCGATCTCTGAGCGTGACGGTAAGGTCACGGTGCAGGCGGGTATCCTGAAAGCCAAGGTAGCGGTGAAGGACGTGCGCCTTCTTGAGGACGGCAAGCGCATCAAGGTCAAGGAGCCGAAGCCCGAGGCGCGCCTGCGCGCCGTTGTGCGGGCCGATTTTCACCCCGAGGTCGACGTGCGCGGCATGATTGGCGATGATGCCTGGTTTATCGTTGATAAATACCTTGACGACGCCATTATGGCGGGCGTCCGCAGTGTCCGCATCATTCACGGAAAGGGCACGGGGGCGCTCCGCAAGGCGATCGCCCAATATCTGAAGACCGATCGCCGTGTGGCCTCTCACCGCATGGGAGCTTACGGCGAGGGCGATGCCGGTGTTACCGTTGTGGAATTGAAATAAAAAAGAGCGACCGTATGGTCGCTCTTTTTTTATTTCTTTGCGATTACAGCTTGGCGTAGTTGACCTTAACACCGGGGCCCATCGTGGCGGCGAGAACGCAGCTCTTGATGTACTGACCCTTGGCGCTGGCGGGCTTCGCCTTGATGATCGCTTCCATCAGCGTGTTGAAGTTCTCAAGGAGCTTCTCGGCGCCGAAGGAGGCCTTGCCGATGGGGCAGTGAATGATGTTGGTCTTGTCAAGACGGTACTCGATCTTACCGGCCTTGGCCTCGAGAACGGCCTTGGCGGGATCGGTGGTAACGGTACCGGCCTTGGGGTTAGGCATGAGGCCCTTAGGACCGAGGACCTTACCGAGGCGGCCGATGACACCCATCATGTCGGGGGTGGCGATAACAACGTCGAACTCAAACCAGTTCTCGGTCGTGATCTTCTTCACGTATTCGTCGGCACCAACGTAGTCGGCACCTGCCTCCTCGGCCGCCTTAGCGGCATCGCCACGGGCGAAAACGAGGGTGCGGACGGTCTTACCGGTACCGTTCGGGAGAACGATGGCACCGCGGACCTGCTGGTCGGCGTGACGCGAGTCAACACCCAAACGGACGTTGATCTCGATGGTCTCATCAAACTTTGCCTTGGCGGTCTCAACGACGAGGGCGATCGCCTCGGCGCTGTCATAGAGCTTGGTCTTATCGACGAGCTTTGCGCTGTCGGTGTACTTTTTTCCGAATTTAGCCATGATTCTGTTCCTCCTTATCAGTCAACCACAGTAATACCCATGCTGCGGGCGGTGCCTGCCACCATGCTCATAGCGGCCTCGAGAGAGCCGGCATTCAGGTCGGGCATCTTGGTTTCGGCGATCTTCTTCACCTGCTCCTTGGTGATCGAGGCGACCTTGTCCTTGTTGGGGGCAGCGGAAGCAGTCTCGATGTTGCAGGCCTTCTTGATCAGAACGGCTGCGAGAGGAGTCTTGGTGATGAAGGTGAAGGAACGGTCAGCATAGACCGTGATGACAACGGGAATGATAAGGCCCATGTCGTTCTTGGTTCTCTCGTTGAACTCCTTGGTGAAGTTCGGGATCGAGACACCGTACTGACCGAGGGCAGGGCCGACAGGCGGCTGAGGCGTCGCCTTACCGGCGGGAAGCTGAAGCTTAATATAACCGGAAATTTTCTTTGCCATGATATTGTAACCTCCATAGTGTGGTGAATGATACGGGAGAATGTAAAATTAAATTTTCTCCCTCCCACAAGTGTCCGCAAGCGGACGGTGCGGAGTGGGGAAGCGCTTACTCCGCGAGGCGTGCGTCCTGAGTGTCGATCATAACCGAGATATCGCGGCGTCCGGCGGAAACAAGCACGGTCAGCTGCTTCTGATCCTCGCTGATCTCCTGAAGAACACCGGTGTATCCCGCAAAGGCACCGGACACGACGGAAATATTGTCGCCGACCTTGAATGCAAATTCGGCAACGGTAGAACCAATGTTGAGCTTCTTAAGCTCGGCGTCGGTCAGCGGAACGGGACGCGATCCGGGGCCGACAAAGCCCGTCACACCCGTCACGTTACGGACGGCATGCCAGCTTTCGTCATTCATGATCATGTGAATGAACACGTAGGTCGGCTTGCGCTTGGTCTCGACCTCCTTCTGCTCACCCTTGGCATTCGTGACGAAACTCTTTTCGGTCAGGACGACCACATCGAAAATGAGATGGCCGAGACCGCGGTTCTTGACGATCTGTTCAATGCTGATCTTAACCTTGCTTTCGTACCCCGAATACGTGTGGATCACGTACCAACGGGGGCCAAGGTTCATTTCGTTGATATCACTCATTGGCGATCCTCTTCTCTCAAATCAGGCCTGCAACCCATTTGAAGAGGCTGTCGAAGGCGGTATCGATTCCAAGAATGATCGCACTGAAGACAAGGACGGAGACCACAACGACACCCGCGCTCTTGCAGACGTCGCGCCAGGGCTTCCAGACGATCTTCTTGCGCTCGCTGTTATAATCGCGCCAGAACTTGGCCATAGCACGACCGATGCGAACGAAGAAGTTGGGCTTTCCGCTCTTCTTTTTCTGCTTTTTTGCAGCAACAGGGACTTTTTCCTCGGCAACCGGGGACTCGGCAACGGCTTCGGCTTCTACCTCGGTCGCAGTGACCTCGGTCTCCTTGGCCATAGGGTTTTTGTTTTCCATATCAGCCATATCAGCGTCCTCCTCGATTACTTGCTCTCGCGGTGCAGGGTGTGCTTGCGGCAGAACGGGCAGAACTTGTTCATCTCGATTCTATCGGGATCATTCTTCTTGTTCTTGCTCGTGTCATAGTTTCTCTGCTTGCACTCCGTGCATACCATAGTGATCTTGACTCTCATTTAACGGCACCTCCTAATTGAATTTGGGAAAGCTCCCATGCAGCGGCCTTTCGGCCTGTACCTCCCTCAAGAACAGAGGACGTGTGCGGCTCGTCCCAAAGCGCACAACAAAAAAACCTCTGACAGAGGTAACCCGATTATAGCACGCGAGCCCACTTTTGTCAAGAGGTTTTTTTATAATATTATAAAATAATTTTAAGTTGCACTTTTTGCGCGCTCAGCGCCCGCTTGCACGCTAAAATTTTATGAAGCGGGCGTGCTGCTTTCAAGAGAGCGCTAAGGGCGCCTCTTCGTTCCATGGGGAAAATTCAATTCCGCCCTCGGTGACGGAAGCCAGATATTTCACGTTGCGCACAACGTCCCCCTTGATAATAGCATAGGAAAACCGGTCCTCAAACTGCGATGTGATGGCTTTTCTTATGGCTCTTGCGCCCTCGCCGCTTCTCTTAGCGATCGTCGCCATGTGCTCGGCTACTCCGGGGGCGATCGAAAGAGAGAACCCGTCGGATTCGATCCTTTCTACGGTCTCGGCAAGCATTTTCTCTGAGATGCGGTGCAGAGCATCCTCGCTCAGGGGGGAAAAAAGGATCGTCTCGTCAATGCGACTGAGAAGCTCCGGGCGGAAAAGACGGGACATGGCTTCACGGCCCTCCCGCTCCATGCGCTCGTTATCGCTCTCTGATAGGTCAATATTCGCAAATCCAAGCGGTAGCTTCCTTTGGAAGGATTCGGCTCCAAGATTGGAGGTCAGGACGATAATGGTGTTCCCGAATTCGGCGCTTTTTCCGTGTGAATCGGTCAGCACTCCGTCCTCAAGGATCTGTAGGAGGAGATTGTGGACGTCAGGGTGCGCCTTCTCGATCTCGTCAAAGAGGACGAGAGAGTAGGGGTGGCGTCGCACGCGGCCTGTCAGAAGGCCCGCGTCCTCGTACCCCACGTAGCCGGGCGGCGCTCCTAAGAGACGCGAGGCCGAATGCTTTTCCATGTATTCCGACATATCAAAGGACAAAAGGGCTGCTTCGCTTCCAAAGACAGCCGCGGCCAGGGCGCGGCAGAGCTCGGTCTTTCCCACCCCGCTCGGGCCAAAGAATAAAAAGGAACCGATGGGGCGGTGCGGGGGCCGTATTCCTGTGCGCGATCTTCGGACCGCACGGGCCACGGCGGCCACTGCCGTTTCTTGGCCGATCACGCGGCGGGAAAGCTCGGATTCCAGGGCGGCCAGCCATTCTCCCTCGCCGCTTGCCAGCTGTCCGACCGGGATTCCGGTGCGTTCGCTGACGGTTTTTGCGATCAAATCGGGCGTGAGAGTGGGGCGCTGAGCTTCCTTGGGGGCTATGGTGCCTTCCTCTGCCTCTATTGCCGAAAGAAGGGACGCGATCTCGTCACGGAGACGGGAGGCCGTTTCGTAATCCTGGCGGAGAACGGCCTCTTCCTTCTCGGCAGTCTTCTGCTCATAAATAAGTCTCTTGTTTTTGATTATTTTTGCGTTATCTAAGCGTTTTATACGCAGTTCCGACGCGGCTTCGTCGATGATATCAATGGCTTTGTCCGGTAAGCGGTGGTCGGGAGAATAGCGCAAAGAGAGGTCAACGGCGGCACGGATCGCTTCGTTCGTGATCGTTACGCCGTGATGTGCCTCATAGCGTTCCCGAAGTCCTGAAAGGATCGCGCAGGCCTCGTCCCTGGTTGGCTCCTCTACGGTGATCGATTGAAAGCGCCGTTCCAGTGCGGCATCGCGCTCGATGTGACGGCGGTACTCCTCCTCGGTGGTGGCACCGATGACGCGGATCTCTCCGCGTGCCATAGCCGGCTTCAGAATGTTTGCGGCATCGATCGCCCCCTCGGCCGCTCCCGCCCCGACGATCGTGTGGATCTCGTCGATAAAAAGGATCACGCTGTCATCGCCGCGCAGCTGCTCCAGTAGTTGCTTCATGCGCTCCTCGAACTCCCCGCGGTATTTGGCGCCTGCCACCAGTGAGGCGATGTCTAGGGAGAAGACGTGACGGCCGAGCAGATTTTCGGGAACGTTTCCCTCGGCTATTCTTAAGGCCAGCCCCTCGGCGATCGCCGTTTTGCCGACTCCGGCTTCTCCGACAAGGCAGGGGTTGTTTTTTGTCCTACGTGAGAGCACGCGCACAAGGCGTACGATCTCTCTGTCTCGGCCGATAACGGGATCGAGGCGCCCCTCCTCCGCTTTTTTTGTCAGATCGGTGCCGAAGCCGTCCAGAAAAGCCAGGGCTCCACTTTTGAAAGAGTTGCGTTTATTGTCCTTGTTTTCTGGCGCTATATCGCAAATAGAGGAGAGATCGGAGAGCAGCTCCTTTCGCTCCACGCCCAACGCCGCGATGATCTTGAGCGCCACTCCTCCCTCTACCGATAGGATCGAGAGCAGGAGATGCTCGGTGCCGACAGCTCCTTGCTTTGCTTTTTTGGCAGAAAGCTCGATGGCGTTTTTTGCTCTTGGGGTGAGATCGGCGGCGCCCACGTGGCTCGGTCGGCCGACCCCCGCAAGATGAGAGATGCATTCGCGAAGCTTGGCGGCATTAAGACCCGCGCCCTCAAGAATGCGGGAGGCAACACCGTCATGCTCGGCGGAAAGACCGTACAAGAGATGTTCGGTGCCAATGTAGGTGTGTCCAAGCTCCGAGGCGACGCGCTCCGCTGCCCGAAGTGCATTTTCGGCTTTTGATGTAAAACGCTGTGTCAAGGCAGTTCCTCCTTTTCGTTTCTTTTTTTGTATTCTTGACACAACCCATTACACTTTATTCAGCAATACCCGGTGGCGCAGGGTAATCGTAGTCGCGTAGCATTTTTTCATAAAACGTTCCGTCCACCGCACCGTCCTCAGGGAGACGGTAGATCCTTTGGATCGCCCTCGCCACCGCCGAGGAGGCGTAGGAATACACGCCTCCCGTGTCGCTTCGTTCGGTGATCCCGTAGCGCTCGGCGAGGAAGTTCATAAGCCGCTGCAGGTTGGCAACACCGCTTCCCGCGGATCCGATCGTTACGGGAAGCCGCGTGTCCGGCGGAATCGTGTCGGGAGAGAGGCGCAGAGCGCGGGCAGCAAGATAGTCGCGGTAGAGTGAATCGAAGGTGGCTCGGTCAACCTCACCGGTCGGCGGAAGGGAGCGCTTGCTTTGATAATCCTGCACCGCTGCGCGAGTCGCCGCATCGTATTCTCCGTTGATGATCACGGGAAAGGCCGAGTTGGTGTCATAGTACAGCTCCAGAAGATACCGCTGGATCTCGCGAATGGCTTCGTGCCTGTCGTTTTGCTCGTACATAGCTCCTCCTTACGAGATGGTGTAGCCGGGATACTGTCCCTCGCGCACCTGGTTCCCGACGTAAATATCGCTGTAAACGTTCATAAGATCGTTCCAGGTGGCGGCACCGACAATCCCCGTGGTGAATGAGGGGACAAAGATGCGCTGAAACGCTTCCACGGCGGCCTCGGTGGCAGCACCGAAGATCCCGTCTGCCGTAATGGCCGGAATATCGGGCACGTAGCGCGCCACATAGCCGAGATATTCCTGTAGGGCGCGGACGTCATCGCCCGTGTCGCCGCGCGAAAGATTCCGCCCGGGAAAGGGCAGCGTCCGCCCTTCGGTATAGACGATGGGGGTGGCCGCGATCATGCCGAGGTAGGTGTTATAGAGGAGATTCCACGTGATCTCGCCAACAATGCCGTCGGCAGGGAGACCGTAGGTGTTTTGAAAGGCGATGACGGAGTCGCGGGTAGCGGGGCCGAAGACGCCGTCAAGCGCCACGGATGGAACCGATCTGACGTACTGTGCGATGTAGGACAAATAGTATTGCAGGACACGTACGGCGGGGCCCGACATTCCCAGCATCAGCGCCTCGGGATATTCGGAGGGGAGCTCGGAAAGCGTGAGGCCCTCGGAGTTCAATTCGGAAAGGCGCTTCACTCCGTTGTAGATAAAAGCGATCCGATACCACGTGTTCTTACCGACGATCCCGTCCTCTCCAAGCCCGAAGATGCGTTGAAAGGCGCGCACGGCTGCCTCCGTGTCCTCGTTATAGATTCCGTTGACCGTGGCGATCTTGGGAATGGCGGGGTAGTTGGCTGAGATGCGATTAAGGCGCGTTTGCACAAGGGCCACGTCGTTATTGGCGGTGCCGATCCGCAGAGGGACGATCGGGGCGCTTTCGCCGACGTCAGACACGGGAACGTCGTTTACGATGTCAATATCCCGTCCGTAATAGTATTGAAGGATCTCATAGGGGACAAGGCCGTTACCCGCGAGTGAAACGGTTCCCCATTGAGAAAGTCCTCCGCACTGTACACGAATGCCGTCGCAATAGGAGGTAAACAGCGGCTCCACAAATCCCTGGCGGCGTACGTAACTGTCGAAGATCTCGTCAACGATGTTCCCCACGTTTTCAAAGACGTCGCGCCCGTTCACAAAGGCCTGGTCATAGGCCGTGGAGCCGGTGATGTCAAAGGGATAGCCGCGGCTGCGGTAAAATTCGGTATAGACACGGTTGAGCGCGAAAGAGATCTGGGCGTAGATGTTGGCGCGGATCGCGCTTTCGGGCCAGGTCGGATAGACCTCGCTTGACGCCACGTTTTTGATGTAATCGGGAAAGGGGAGCGTTACGTTCGGCGCGTTCGAATCGGGGGGACCCAGGTGGACGGTGATGGTTTCTGGTATGCGAGGGAGATCAGGCACGGCGCGCTCCTCCTTCCAGTGGCTCATATTCGGTGAAATCGGTTTCCTCGGTGGGAGGATACTTTTCGGGGACGTAGGGCGGCTTGGGAATCAGCTCTCCCAATTGAAGCGACGTGACACCGGGAAACAGGGGAACGTCCCTGAAGACAAGGGGATAATACCCGGCCTTGAAGATCTCGATCACGTAGCTGGCAAAGCCGGGAGGATTTCCGGGAGATTGTGAAAGTGCGGCCTCGGGCGTTGGCAGATCGATCCTTTCGGCAAGCCCCGACCTGTCGGTGGTCAGAAGATAGTGTATGGCGGCGTTTTCTTCCGTGGCGCCTCCGATGCGCACGTCGGCCCCCTCCACGGGAAAGGCACCCCCCGCCGTCACCACGCGGACGGCCAGCGTCCCGAGCTGTGACAGGCGGCGCGAAATGGGCGGAGATGTGTTCATAGCAAGCCCCCTTTGTATAGATGTGCTAACAGTATATGCGCCGTTTGTCATACTTGTGAAAAGTTATTGGCAGAAAAGGCGGTTTTTCGTCCTTTCCGCCCTTGACAACCTATGGCTTTTTCATTATAATGGATATGTAATACGATAATTTCAGGGACGGTGCAAGCTATGAAAGAAAACTCTTACGGTGACCTCAGTATTATCGGAATGCGCGGCTGCGAGGATTTCGTTGCGCAGGTGGACTGCTACCTCCAGGAATGGCGCCGCCATGACGGAGAGGGAACCTTCATTGCCGAGGCCTCCTGCCCCCGCTTTGGCAGCGGTGAGGGCAAGGGTATGATCCGCGACTCCATGCGGAGCCGTGACGTCTACATTATTTCCGACGTTTTCAACCACGGCGTTACGTACCAGATGTACGGGCAGACGGTCCCGATGAGTCCTGACGATCACTTCCAGGATCTGAAGCGCATCATCGGTGCCATCGGCGGTAAGGCCAAGCGCATCACCGTCCTTATGCCGATGCTGTATGAGGGCCGCCAGCATAAGCGTGCCAGCCGTGAGTCGCTGGACTGCGCCATGGCGCTCCAGGAGCTTCATAACATCGGTGTTTCCAACGTCATTACCTTTGACGTGCACGACCCGCGCGTGCAAAACGCCATTCCCCTTTGCAGCTTTGACAACTTCCGTTCCACCTATCAGATGCTCAAGGCCCTGGTCCACGAGTATCCCGACGTGGAGTTCCATAAGGACAAGATCATGGTCGTTTCCCCCGATGAGGGCGCCATGTCGCGTTGCATGTACTACTCCTCCATGCTCGGCATTGAGCTTGGCATGTTCTACAAGCGCCGCAATTACTCGGTGATCGTCAACGGCAAGAACCCTATTGAGGCCCACGAGTACCTCGGCCGCGACCCGAAGGGCATGGACGTTATCGTTGTGGACGACATGATCTCCTCGGGAGAGTCGATGATCGACGTGGCCCGCCAGCTGAAGGCGCGCGGCGCCAAGCGCATCTTCATCTTTACTGCCTTCGGCCTTTTCTGCAACGGCCTTAACGTGATGGATGAGGCGTATGCCGAGGGGCTCTTTACCCGCATCATGACCACGAACCTCGTGTACAGGACCCCCGAGCTCCTCTCGCGTGAGTGGTATGGCGAGGTGAATATGTGCAAGTACGTTGCCTACATCATCGATACCCTCAACCACGACCAGAGCGTTTCGGGCCTGCTTGACCAGTCCAAGAGGATCCGCAAGCTGCTTGTTGAGCACGGTAAGATCGTTCAGGCATAAATAAAAAAGAAGCACGAACAGCGTTGTTCGTGCTTCTTTTTTTACTGAAGGGTCTCGAATTTATAACCGACGCCCCACACGGTTTTGAGCGTCCACTTGTCGGAAACGCCCTCCAGCTTTTCGCGCAGGCGCTTGACGTGTACGTCCACGGTGCGGCTGTCTCCGTAATACTCAAAGCCCCAGACCTTGTCAAGGAGCTGGTCGCGCGTGTAAACGATGTTGCAATGCGAGGCCAGGAAGTAGAGAAGCTCCAGCTCCTTCGGCGGGATATCGATGGCCTTTCCGCGGAGCTTCAGCTCGTATTTCTGGCGGCTGATCTCGATGTTCTCAAATTTTACGACCTCATCGTTGGTACCGCTCTGGGCCGTATAGCGGCGCAGGACTGCCTTGATGCGTGCGGAAAGCTCGTTCAGGTCAAACGGCTTGACCACAAAGTCATCAGCGCCAAGCTCAAGGCCCAGCACGCGGTCAAAGACCTCGCCCTTGGCCGTGACCATAATGATCGGCTTCTGCGATACCTCGCGGATCTCACGGCAGACCTGGCGGCCGTCCTTTTGCGGCATCATAATGTCAAGAAGCACGATATCGGGATCATAGGAATGAAAGGTAGAGAGCGCCTCAACACCGTCGTGCGCCACTCTTACCTTGTAGCCCTCATTTTCAAAATAAAGGCGCATCATGTCACAGATGTTGGGGTCATCATCGGCGATCAAAAGCTTGATGTCGGTCATTTTAGGGGTCCTTTCATCAAATTAACTGCACGTCTATTATAAACGGTCGATGCGATGCGTGTGTGAATGCTGTGTGAAATTCCTGTTTTTTTTAGTATAGCACGAAGCATTGACGATGTCAAGTCGCGACGTGGGAGGTTTTTTTGCAAAACGCTGGACTTTCTTACCGAAATATGCTATACTGTTACGGTACAAGCTTAATTTTGAGCATAACGAAAGAGGAAAACCATGAAACTCGGTATTGTTGGCTTGCCGAACGTCGGCAAAAGCACGTTGTTTAATGCCCTGACCAATGCGGGGGCCGCCTCCGCAAATTACCCTTTCTGCACCATTGACCCCAACGTGGGCGTGGTGGCGGTTCCGGATAGCCGTCTTGACCGCCTGGCTGAAGTGTATAATCCCGAGAAATATACTCCTGCTGTCATCGAATTTGTGGATATCGCCGGTCTTGTCCGCGGCGCCTCCAAGGGAGAGGGGCTTGGTAACAAATTCCTGGCCAACATTCGTGAGGTGGACGCTATCGTTCACGTGGTGCGCTGCTTTGAGGATAGCGATATCGTTCACGTGGACGGTGGTGTTGATCCCACCCGTGACGTGGACACCATCAATCTTGAGCTGATCTTCTCGGACCTTGAGATTCTGGAGCGTCGCCTTGAAAAAGCCACCAAGCTGGCAAGGACCGACAAGGAGGTCGCTCGTGAGGTCGCGGTGCTGGAGCGCATCAAGGCCGTGCTTGAGGAGGGCCGGTGCGCGAGGACCCTGGAGCTTGACGAGGAAGAGGAGGGCCTGATCGCAGAGACGCGCCTTCTGACGCGCAAGCCGGTCATTTACGTTGCCAACATTGCCGAAGATGAGGTGGACGGCGGATATACCGAGAATCCCGCCTACTGCGCACTGGCTGCACATGCCGAGGCCGAGCATTCGGGTATCATTGCCGTCTGTGCACAGATCGAAGCCGAGCTTTCGGATATGTCGGACGAGGACAAGGCCGATTTCCTTGCCGATCTCGGCATTGAGGAAAGCGGACTCAATAAGCTGATCCGCGCCGGCTACAAGCTTCTCGGTCTTATCAGTTATCTCACCGCCGGTCCCAAGGAGGTCCGTGCTTGGACGATTACGGAAGGGACCAAGGCGCCGCAGGCAGCGGGAAAGATCCACAGCGATTTTGAGCGCGGCTTTATCCGAGCCGAGGTTGTTGCCTATGATGATTTTGTCAAGGAGGGCAGCATCAACGCCGCCCGTGAGCATGGGCTTTACCGCAGTGAGGGCAAGGATTACGTGATCCGCGACGGCGATATCGTTCTGTTCCGCTTTAACGTTTAATAAAAAAGCAGAGAGTGTTTGCTCTCTGCTTTTTTATGACAAGGGAAAAAGAAAATGCTCGGGGAGTTGCGGGAAGCGCCCGCCCTTCGACGGTAACAGTGCTTCGGAATAGGCGGTAACGGTCAGAGTGTTTTCGGGAAACGGCGATATCACGCGGTGAGCGGCGGTCTCGGGATACGATCCAACGATCACACAGTCCACGTCGGGGAAATAGGAGGCAAGCACGTCCACGCCAAACATAGCAGGAGCATTGGACGAAAGATAGAGGAGACGCGTTTCACTGAAGGCAACGTGGACCAAAAGATCGGGCTTTTTTCGGTGAGGGGTATAGAGTCCTGAGAGAACGCGGAGCGAAAGGTCGCCATTTGTCTCGGTAAAGGAGGCGGTCTCCTTGCGGTAGGGGAGGTCGATCTCCTCGGCAAGAAGGGCGGCGCTTTCTACCGCTTCGTCATTTTTGCCGTCGCAGAGGAAGACCACCGTGTCCACGCGGAGCCGGTCGGTGAATTCGGAAAGATATAAGGGGAGCTGCTCGTCGCCGGCGGTGATGATGAGGGTATCGATCTCTGTGATGTATTCCTTTTCAAGCGCCGAGCGCAACGCGGATATCGAATGTTTTTTGCTGTCCGTGTCGATGACCGTTACATGACCGTTTTGCTTTATCACGAGATAATCGCTCTCATACCGGCTGATGCAAAGAGTAAAATCGCGGTAATGACCGTAGACGTGGCAGGAAATGAACGTAACGGCGAGAACGGCGAAGGCGGCCGAGAAGGCCTTCGCAAAAGAGGTGCGCCCCTTGAGCGGAAGGAGCAAAAGAAGAAAAACAAAGGCAGAAAAGAGAGCAAGCACCAAAAGAAAGACGGGGTAACGGGCCGAGGCGTACAAGGGAAGCGAAGAAAGCCACTCCACAAAGGAGAGGGCGACCCCGGCAAGCAGCGCAACGCCATCGGTAAAGAAATTGGCGGAAGGAAAGAGAAGCGCGAGAGGCGTCAGCGTTAGGAGAAGCTCGATCAGGGGAGAGATGATGAGTGTGGAGATCGGCGCTATGAGCGAGAAGGAGCCGAACGCCAGTACCGAAAGGAGCAATGTGAAGCAAAGAATAAAAAGAGAAACGATAAGAAGGCGTAGGAGCTTCCGCGCTACGGTAAAGCGCCTTCCTTCGGCGATGGGGAGGAGCTCATTGGCGACGAGCAGACCGAGCGTTGCCAAGAAGGAAAGCCAAAGCCCGAGGTCAGCGGCGGCCCCGGGAGAGAGCAAAACGATCAGGGCGACTGCTACGAAAAGAGAGGTTACGGAATCGGGAGTGCGCCGCACGAGCACGCCAATACGGGCAATGACCAGCATTCCCGCCGAACGCAGAAGCGAGAGCGGTGCTCCGGCCAGGGCGGTGTAAAAGACAAGCGCCGCGAGAAAGATCGGGGTGGAGAGCCGGGGCTTGATACGGAATAGCCGAAAGAGGCGTAAAAGCAAGGCCGCCAGCACCGAGAGATGCAGGCCGCTGAGCGCCAGCGTGTGCGAAAGTCCCGCGCGGCGGAAGGCGAGCGCGGTGGACAGAGAGAGCCCTTGCCGATTTCCGAGAAAGAGCGCGGAAAGGAGGGCGGCCTCCTCGCCGCCCACCGAGGTGCGGAGCCGTTGTTCAAGCGTTTGCCGCAGAGAGGCCAGGCGCAGGGAGAGACTGCCGGTGTCCTTTGGCGTTATCTGTGAGACGGATACGGCAACGGCAGAGCCCGCGATGCCTCGAGAGTAATGGTAGCCGTTATCGTCCGCTTTTTCCGCAATGGTGACAACGGCGGAGATCCCCTCACCGAGGGAGAGGGCAGACGGGTACACCTCGGGATCGATGCGAAGCTCAAGATAGAGGTCGGCATTTTTGCCGTCGAGAGTCCTCACGCGGACGGTGTAGAGGCGGTAGTCGCGCTCCTTGCTGTCAATGTCGGTCACCGTAGCCGTGACGGCATAGGCGGTTGCGGTATCGGCCTTTCGAACGGCAGAAAAACGGCGGACGTCATAAGCGGCTTCGGCTATCGCGGCGACGGCAAGGCAGACCGCAACGGCGGCCATAAAAAGCGGCACGCGTTTCCGAAGGGCCAGGACGAGAAGCACTAAAAACACGACGAGAAGCGGGGGGATCACCCAAAGAGGTGAGACCCCGCTTCTCGTTAGCAAAAGCGTGATGAGTGCGCCAAAAAGAAAGGCGGCGGAAAGAAGAGCTAAGGGACGGTTCTTAAAGAGCGACATAAGTTCCTTCCTCGGTGACTTTGTCCCCCGATTCGCCGGCCAAGGCGGGATCGGTAATACAGAAAACTCCCTGAGGGAGGACGAAGGAGGCGGCCGAAGGGACCAGTGTGACGGTCAGATCGGTGGCCGTCTCCAGCTCACCGTCGGCACAAACGGCGGTTTCCTCGTCAAAGTGAAGGGCGATCGCCGTGTCCTGCCGGTAAGTGATATATTTGGCAGCGGTCTCCAAATGAGTCCCCGCTTTATAGGAGCCGATCAGCGAGAGAAAGGTGGCGCGCGAGACCTTTTCGATGATGTTGACGTCAAAGAGCCTGTCCGAAAGGTTAGCGCGGGGGTTGGAATGATAGCCACCGCCGTAGAACTGGCCGTTGGCAATCGACATAAGGAGTAGGGGGCGCTCAATGACCTCGCCGTCCGCCAGCTCAATATGCATTTTTGTATGCATCTTATGCAGAAGCGTGGCAACGACGCCCGTCGTATAGGCCATGCTCGAAGGAATCAACTTGCTTTTCTTGAATTTTACCGTGCGCTCCACCACGTGACAGTCAAAGCCGATGTTCAGCATATTGACGCAGTAACGGTTGTTGTATTTGATGAGATCGATCGTCATCGGTGTCCCGGCGATCTGACGGTCAATGTCGAGGAACGCGCCGCGATCGGAGAAATTACGGCAAAAGTCATTGCCCGTACCGATGGGCACCACGGCAAATTCGGCGCGCGGACACTCCGGGGCGCCGTTGACGACCTCACAAAGCGTTCCGTCACCACCGCAGGCGTAAAAGCGGTGGCGGTCACTGTCGCCGGCCAGAGCGGTTTCTACAAACCTTTGGGCGTCTCCCGGGGCAGTCGTGATATAGATCTCATAGTCAATGCCCGTTTTCTCAGCGGCCTCGCGGATCCTTGCGGAGAGGGAAGTGATAAAAGTACCTTTTCCCGCAGCGGGGTTGATGATGAAATGGTGCTTCATAGAATTCTCCCGAAAATGTGGTATCAAAGCTTTTTGCGGATCATTTCGTAATAGGTCTTGGCTGCTTGCTCGGTTTTGTTTTCTCCAAAGACGTAGTACTTCCGTCCGATAAGGTCCTTGGGCAGATAGGTCTGCTCCACGTAGTGATTGGGGTAATCGTGGGGGTAGCGGTAGCCGCGGAAGGAGGGGCCGTGCAGATGCTCGGGAACGATCTGGCCCCGGCCTGCCTCCACGTCCTCAAGGGCGGCGTGATAGGCGGCGTAGGTGCTGTTGGACTTCGGTGCCGTTGCCAAAAGCACGGTGGCGTTTGCCAGCGGGATCGCGGCCTCGGGGAGTCCAAGCTCACGGGCGCTTTCGGTGCAGGCGCGCACGATGACGGGCGCCATAGGATAGGCGGCCCCCACGTCCTCACTGGCGATGACCTGGAGACGGCGGATCGCGGCGAGGAGATCGCCGGCGGCCAGGATCTTGGCAAGGTAGAAGACGGCGGCATCGGGATCCGAGCCACGGATCGACTTCTGAAGGCAGGACATCAGATCGTAATGCCCGTCGCCGCTGGCGGAAAAGGCGCCCGCATAAGCAGGGAAGAGGTCTTGGAAGTCCTCCTCCTTCATAACGTCACCGGCGAGGTAATAGGCGTTTTCGAGGATACCGACCGAGCCGCGCACGTCGCCTCCCACGCGGGTGGCGATCATTGCGAGAAGCGCGTCGTCCGCCGTTTTTTTAGTGCCGTTTTCCTCGTTCAGCGTTTGGAGCGCCCGTTGCAGGAGGGGAACACAGGCCTCCCCCTCCACGGGACGGAACTCAAAGACCGAGGAGCGGGAAAGAATGGCGGGATAGATCGCTATGGTTGGATTTTCGGTCGTGGAGGCGATGAGGGTGATCCTTCCGTCCTCCATGTACTCAAGAAGCGATTGCTGCTGCTTCTTGTTAAAATACTGGATCTCGTCAAGGTAAAGAAGGACTCCGCCGGCGCCGAACATATTGGACGTCTCTGTCACCACGGCCTTGACGTCGGCAAGAGACGCCGTGGTGGCATTGAGGCGACAGAGGTGAAGCTCGGTCGCCTTGGCGATGATGCCGGCGGCTGTAGTTTTGCCCGTGCCGGGAGGGCCGGCGAAGATCATGTTTCCGATGCGGCCGCCCTCCAACATGCGGCGGAGGACACCACGGGGGCCAACAAGATGCTCCTGCCCCACCATTTCGTCAAAGCTTTCGGGGCGGATCCTGTCGGCAAGAGGACGATAGCTCATAGCGGATTCCTTTCAGGAAATGGTGTTTTCTTCAATGCGAAAGAGACGGTGGATCTCCTCGGAGAGTGCGCGATGCTCGGGAAGCGTGAGATCGGGGTCTGCCTCAAGGATCGTTGCCGCCTCGGCAAAGGCCGAGGAAATGACGGCGGGATCGGCGGTGGCGGCCAAGGGAGAGAAGCGCAGGCCGCCGCTCTGACGGATCGTGTCGTCTTCACCGGCAAAGAAATCGCCGGGACCGCGCAGGCGCAGGTCTTCCTCGGCAATCGCGTACCCGTCGTAGGTCCTGCAAAGGGCGGACAGACGGCGTTTGGCGGTTTCTCCCTTGGCCTCGGATACCAGAATGCAGTAGGATTTGCGCGTGCCGCGCCCAACGCGACCGCGGAGCTGGTGCAGCTGAGAGAGGCCGAAGCATTCGGCGTTTTCTACCACCATAAGGGCGGCGTTCGGTACGTTGACTCCCACCTCAATGACGGTCGTGGAGACGAGAATGTCGATCTTTCCGTCGGCAAAGCGGCGCATGACGGCGTCCTTGTCCGCGGGCTTCATCTTTCCGTGAAGGCAGGCGACGGCGTGCTCGGGGAAGCGTGCGGCCAGATGATCGGCGTGCTCTACGGCATTCTTAAGGGGCGTTCCGCTGTCTTCGTCAGGCAGAAATACCTTGGCCAAGGGAATGGCTCCGTCCTCTTCAATGGCAGGGCAAACGACGTACACCTGCCCTCCGTCCTTGACCGTCTGCTCAATGAAGCCGTAAAGGCGGTCGCGCATGCTCTCTCCGATGAGAAAGGTGTCCACGCGCTGACGGCCTGCGGGCATTTCTGTGATGCGGGAGATATCAAGATCGCCGTATAGGACGAGGGCCAAGGTACGAGGGATCGGTGTGGCGCTCATAACGAGAAGATGCGCCCGAGGATTGCGTGTGCGGATCGCGGTGCGCTGCATAGCGCCGAAGCGATGCTGCTCATCGGTGATAGCGAGACCGAGATCGGCAAACTCCAACCGTTCATTGAGAAGCGCGTGTGTACCAATGAGAAGGTCGGTGCGCTCGTTCTTTTCGGCCGTAAGCGAAGCATAAATGCGGGCCTTTTCCTTGGCTGTGGTGGCGCCGACAAGAAGCTCTGTGCGGGCGCCAAGTGCCTGAAAGAGCGGGGCCAGGTCATGATAATGCTGCCTCGCCAGGATCTCGGTGGGCGCCATAAGAGAGACCTGGTGGCCATTCCTTATGGCGATATATGCGGCAATGGCTGCGCAAACCGTTTTTCCACACCCAACGTCTCCCACAAGAATGCGGCTCATGGGAACGCGGGAGGGGCGCGCCATATCGGCGGCGATCTCGCGTACGGCCTCCTTCTGCGAGGAAGTCAGCTCATAGGGAAGAAGCTCGAGGAACGGTGTGATATTCTGCTTTAAGCACAAGGGGGCCTCGGCTTCGGTACGATGGCGCTTGGATAGGGCTAGCCCCAGGGAGAAGGTGAGGTATTCATCGA
>JAFVYX010000269.1 GCA_017500625.1 Clostridia bacterium
CGTGTCGGGGAAGTGGGAGTTGCCGCCGTCGATGATGATGTCGCCGTCATCAAGGAGGGGCAGGAGCTTCTCGATCATGTCGTCAACCGCCTGGCCGGCCTTGACCATCATCATGACCTTGCGGGGCTTCTCCAGCGTCGAGACCAGCTCCTCAAGCGAGTAGGTGCCAACGATGTTCTTGCCCTTCGCGCGTCCCTCGACGAACTTCTGGACCTTTTCGGTCGAACGGTTGAACACGGAGACGGTAAAGCCCTTGCTCTCCATGTTGATCACGAGGTTTTCGCCCATGACCGCAAGACCGATCAGACCAATGTCGGATTTTTTCATTTGTTCATACCTTCCTTTTTGTTTTTATAATAAATTTTAAGTCTTTCGAGTACCGAGTAGGGGATCTCGAGTCCCCCCGTGCCGCGCCCGATGGCGATGTGCGGCTTCATGGCGGCGTGAAAATCGGTGCCGCCCGAGATCTCCAGGGAAAGCGCGCGGGCCATGCCCCGGAACTTCTCTTGCATTTCTTGCGTGTATTCGGTGTAATACCCCTCAATGCCGTCAAGCCCCGCCGCCTTCAACCGCTCGAGGAAGGCAAAGAGGTCCTCGTCGCTGAGGCGAATGAGGTGGAGATGCGCCAGGAAGGCAATGCCCCCCGCCTTGTGAATGAGGTCAATGGCCTCCTCATCGGTGAGTGCCTGCAGACCGCTGTATGCGGGGCGCCCATTGGCGAGGTACTTGTCAAAGGCCTCCTTGACGCTCCCGACCAGCCCCTTGTTCACAAGGAGCCGCGCGAAATGCGCACGGCAGACGATCTCACCGCCCGCGATCTCCCTCGTCTCCTCCATCGTAACGGGGAAGCCAAGCTCGCAAAGCTTGCGGCAATTCTCGCGGGAGCGCTCCTCGCGCACCTCGCGGATCCTCTTCATGGCCAGCACCATCGCAGGGGCGTCGGGATCAATGAAGTAGCCGAGGATATGCGTCTCGGTGGCCGACTGTGCGGAAAGCTCAATGGCGGGGACCACCTCGACTCCGAGGCGCTCGCCCTCGGCCACGGCCTCATGCACGCCGTCCACGCCGTCGTGGTCGGAAAGCGCAATGGCCGCCATGCCGGAGGCCTTGGCGTGCGCCACCAGCTCACGGGGCGTCATCGAGCCGTCCGAGCAGGTCGAGTGGGTGTGCAGATCGATCAGGCGATCCATATCAGTCCCTCGTCCAAAGACCCAGCGCGGGATTGCTGATGTAGAAGATCTCCTCACCGTCAATGGTGTGGAATCCGTCGGTCAGCTTCGCGGGATCGTATTTCTTGACGATCTCGGCGTAGGGAATATAGTCAAAGGCCGCACCGCGGACCTCGTCCTCGGAGAGAAGCTCGGTGCAGTAGGTGATCTTGAAACGGCCGTCCGACGAGCCGTGAATGAGGTGTGCCGCCACCGACTGGTTCTCCTGAAGGTCGGCGTTCTCCTTGACAAGGCGGAGAATGTTCTCACGGCCCACGTAGCCGTATTTACGGATCAGGCGGTCATTCTCGACGTCCTCGCCGAACATTTTGACGCCGGGCGCCAGAATGATCAGCTAGCCGCCGTCGGCGATCGCCATACGGGTGCGGTAGACGGCCTTGTTGCCAAGCCAGGTGCTCTTGAACTCGCGCGGGTCAAGGTACACCACCACCTTTGTGAGGGGGCGATCCATATGATTGAGGTTCTTCTCCTGGCTGTGTGCCACCGCCATTTCAAAAAGCTCACGGCGGTTGCCGACGTAAAGACCGTGAATGTTGGTGACATCCCCCGTGTTGGTGGTGACGGTCAGGACGTAAAGGAGCGGAACGTCCTTCAGGAAGTTGTCCTGTGCGTAGTCGAACACGCGGCGCACGGGAGAGAAGTCGCGGCCCATGATGCGCTCCATACCGTAGAAGGCGCCCAGCATGTGAGAGCTGTTGATCATGCTGCTGCCGCCGCAGCCGACAAAGATGTTCTTCGAGTAGTTGGCCATACCCACGACCTCGTGAGGCACGACCTGACCCGCCGAGATGATAAGGTCATAGGAGGGGTCCATAATGCGCTTGTTGACCTCAACGTCAATGGGCGTCTCCACAAGCCCGTCGGAAACCTCACTGACAAAGGAGCCGGGCACCTCGCCGATCTTGACAACGTCGGTGCGCCAGTTGTGTACCACGATGCGGTCAAAGGGGATCTTGCCGAGGAAGAAGGTCTCGCACTCCTCCTCGGTCATCGGCACGTGGGTGCCGAGGGCGGGCATCACGTCCACCTCGCAGGTGTCCTTCAGCATTTCGTAATAATACGCGGTGATCTTACCCGCGCCCGAGTACATTCTGGTGTAGTCGGGGGGCAGGAGCAGGACCTTCTTTAAGGACTTGCCCTCCAGGGATTTTTTCAAATATTCGCGGAGCTCCGCATCGGAGATGACGGTGTCGCTTTTGATGAACATATCGCTACCTGCTTTCCGGAGCTAACAGCCCCTATTCTGACAATTATCATTATAGCAAACAGAAGCCCCTTTTTCAATAGAAAAAGAACGATTTGGTAAATTTCTGACAATCCGTGCGCCAAACACGGCAAGAAACGCAATCTTTGGACGTCGCGACAACGGCAACCGAAGGGGAGGAAAAGAGGGTAAAGGGCGCCAATGACAAAGGGAGATGCAGCGAAAAAACAGTGCATCTCCCTTTTTTCTTGCCTCCGTGCCCCAAGGCGGGATCACGGGATCAGCCCTCGTACTCGGTCTCAAAGCTCTCCCAGGGAATGTTGACGGTGGCCTCGTCCTCTAAAAGCTCCTTGATGTGACGGAGCAGGGGGAAGTCCTTGATGTTGAGCTTGCCGAGCGAGGCCAGCTGCTCCACGGCCCTCGCGGTGCGCTTGCTGATCACCACGCCCTCCATAGTGACGCCGGGAAGCCTTGCCATTGACTCACGGTAGGTATAGCCCTGGCCGAGCAAAGCCCCAAGCTTGCGATTCCTGCCGCCAAATACGGTAACGTAAAGGTCGCCGATGCCGACAAAAATATTGCGCTCCGCCGTGCTGTCAAAGGCGTCCAGCAAAAGGTACATTTCACGGGAGGCCTGCATAAAGAGGCCGGCCTGAGAATTGTAATGCTCAAACACCTTGCCCTCTCTCTTATAGGAAAGGCCGATCGCCAACGCCACTCCCAGCGCATAGGCGTTTTTCAGGGCCACAGCGCACTCCACCCCGTGAACGTCGGTGGAGAGACTGATGTGATAATACTCGGTTTCAAACAACGATTTAAGCCAGCGCAGAGTTTTCATATCCGGTCCGCAGAAAACAACCTCGGTGGGGTCCTCGGCCGCCAGCTCATAGGAAGTGCAGGGGCCGCCCACGGCATAAATATTGAGATTTTTCTCGGTGAAG
>JAFVYX010000270.1 GCA_017500625.1 Clostridia bacterium
GCCACGCTGGCGTGCATCAGGGCAAAAAGAAACGCCGAGCCGAAAACGGCGGTGCGCCGCCCCATGGGGCGCAGGACGGAAAAGAGCGCGCCGCGGCAGAAGATCTCCTCGCAAACCGCGGGTAGGAGCGCGTCAAAGAGGAGGGAAAGCCCAAAAACGCCGTAGGGCTCGGCGCCCGCAGTCTCGATCCCGACAAGGGCGCAAAAGCCCCCCCAAAGGGCGGCCACGGCCGCCGTCAGAAGGACGAACGCGGGGCAAAGCCACAGCGCCGCGTAGCCCCGGCGCGAGCGCGGTAAAAGCGAGAGGCGGGGCGTGGGTGCCGGCGCACGGCAGAGAAAAAGAAGCGGCAAAAGAAAGGAGAGCGCCATGCCGAGGCGGCGCCACACCTCGCCCGAGAGTGAGCCCGCCGTCATGGCTATGGCCAGCTGGGCAAAGAGAAGCAGCGAGAGAAAGAGGGGGCGCGGCCTCATGCCTCACCCTCCCCGGTCCTTGGCGCGGCACTCGGCAGCTGGGAGAGGATCACGGCGAGGAAAACGACGGCACAGCCGATGTACTCGCGCACCGACAGCACCTCCCCGAGAAAGAGCGCCCCGCCGATGACGCCGAAGAGAGACTCGGTGCTCATCAGGATCGCCGCGGGTGCGGGTGGACAATACTTCTGCCCGAGGATCTGCAGGGTGTAGGCACAGCCACTCGACATCACGCCGAGGTAAAGGAGGGGCCAGATCACCTCGCCGATCGCGGCAAAGGAGATGTCCTCAAAGAGAAGCGCCAGCACCGTGTTCAGCACCGCGCAGGTGGCAAACTGCACCATGGAGAGGCGCACCCCGTCCGAGGTGGGGAGAAACCGATCGACCAGCAGGATCTGCACGCAAAAGCAAATGGCACAAGAGAGGAGAAGAATGTCCCCGACCGCCAACGAAAGCCGCTCGTCAAGCGTGATGAGGGCGAGGCCCGCGAGCGCAATGCCGACCGCCAGCCAGAGTCTTGCGCCGATGCCGCGGCGGAAAAGGAGTGCCCCCGCCACGGGGACCAGCACCACGTAAAGCGCGGTGATAAAGGCGGCCTTGCCCGCCCCCGATGAGCCGATGCCCGCCTGCTGAAAGGCCGAGGCCACCGCAAGGGCCGTGCCACACGCCATACCGCCGAGAAGCTCGCTTCTCGTCAGTGGACGGCGCGAACGCGAGAAAAGGCAGCGCCCGTTCCTCTCGGCACGGTCAAAGCCGACCACCGCTGCCGCCAAAACGACGGTGGCGACCACAGAACGCACCGCCCCGCAGGTGAAGACCCCCACGGAGTCGGCAATGATATCCTGCGCGGCGAAGGCAAAGCCCCAGATGATCGCGCCGACGAGGAGCATCGCGCTCCCCTTCATACTCTTGCTCATACGATCGTGACCCTTACTTTTTGTAGATACCCGAATTATACCACCCCCGCGCGCGAATGTCAATATTCGCTTTCCCCCTTTTTCTTGACACCTCGGGGGCGTGTGTGGTACAATAAGGACAAGAAAAGAAAGGGGGGAGTTTGCCTTGCGTTACTGTGAAGAGAACGGTGAGATCGCCGTCACCGCCGAGGAAGCGGTCGCCTTTTCCCTCTTTCATTATCTCGGCACCTCGCCCACCGAGGCCCTCCTGCCCCTCCGCCGCACCGATGCCGTCGGCCGCGCGCGCCTCGGTCTCCCCGCCGAGGGGGTAAGTCTTGCCTGCCGTCTCCCCTCGGGCGATCACACCTTTTGCCTCACCGCCGTGGCGGACGCCGTGACGGGGACGGGGCGTGACCGCACGCTGACGGTCGTGGCCGTCGTCGCCGAGCCGCCCGAGGCCCCCGCCCCCACCACCGTTCGCGCCGCGCGCGCGCTGGCCTACCTCGCCGCCTCCTGCCTTGAGGGCAAAACGCCGCCGCGCCTTTGCATTTTTTACGATAACCCCGCGCTCGGCCGTCATCACCGCACCGAGGAGACGGTCACGCCGAAAAAGCTTTCCGCCTTTCTCGAGAGGGTGGCCGCCCCCCTCTTTCTCTTCGCGCAGAATGAGATCGTGCGCGTCACCCGTCGCCTGCCTGCGATGCGCCGTCTGCGCTTCCCGTATCCCGAGACCCGTCTTGGTCAGGAGGAGCTGATGAGCGCCGTTTTCCGCGCCACCTCGCGCGGCAAGCGCCTCTTTGCCTCGGCCCCCACGGGCATCGGTAAGACGGTGTCCACCCTCTATCCCGCCGTCCGCGCCATGGGGGAGGGGAAGTGCGATAAGGTTTTTTACCTCACCGCCAAGGCCACGGCCGCTCGCATGGCGGGAAAAACGGCCGCCCTGCTTGGCAAGGACGGCGCCTTGCGCGCCGTTCTGCTTGCCTCCAAGGAGCGTCTCTGTTCCCGCCGCGGCGTGCCCTGCCGTGAGGGATCCCCCTGCGAGAACCGCCGCGGCGGCGCGCGGGAGGAGATGGCCCTTGCCGAGCTTGTCTCCCTCGGTCTTCCCCTCATCGGCCCCGAGGAGATCGCCACCGCCGCCGCCCGCCACGGCGTCTGCCCTCACGAGCTGTCGCTCTCGTACAGTATGCTCTCGGACGTTGTCATCTGCGACTACAATTACCTTTTCGATCCCACCGTCCGCCTTTCGCGCTTTTTCTCGCTCGGCGGCCGCTTTGCCTTCCTTATCGATGAGGCACACAACCTTGGCGACAGGATCCGCGATACCTACGCCGTCACCCTTACGACCGACGCCCTTATGGCCGCCCCCCTCCCCCCACCGAGCGAGGGCGAGGGAGCCCGTGCCGACACCCTTGCCGACGCCCTGGCCGCCCGCGATGCCCTCGTCGGCCACCTCTTGTCGCTTGCCCCTGCCCCCGCCGAGGACGGGCCGACCATGCTCCGCTCCCTGCCCGAATGGCTCCCGCTCTCGCTGTCTGACCTGCTCACGCCCCTCGGCGCCCTCGTGCGTGACCGCCGCGCCGCCCTCCCTGCGGAATTTCGCAAGCCCGTCCGTAGTTTTTATTACGATTTGAAAACAATACTTGACACTCTCGCCGCCTACGACGCGGGCTTTCGCCTGGAGGTTTTCCGCACCGAGACGGGCGGCGTGGGTGTCCGCACCCTCTGCCTCGACCCCTCGGGTGTGGTGTCACGCTGTCTCGGTGACGGCAAAAGTGCCGTCCTCTTTTCGGCCACCCTCTCGCCGATCGCCTATTACCGCGATACCCTTGGCGGCGAGCGTGAGGACGAGGTACTGGAGCTGCCCTCCCCCTTTCTGCGCGACAATCTGGCCGTGGCGGTCATGGATCAGATCAGCACGCGCTATGCCGACAGAGAGTCGACTCTCCCCGAGGTCGGCGCCGCCGTTCTCACCGCTGTGCGGGCGCGGCGCGGCAACTATATGGTGTTCTGTCCCTCGTTTGCCTATGAGGAGGCCCTCCACCGCCACGTGAAGGCCCTCTCTCCCGACCTCCGCACGCTTCTTCAGGGGCGCACGATGTCGCCCGCCGAGCGCGCGGCCTTCCTTTCCGAGTTTGAAAAGAGCGACGATCCCGTGGTGGCCTTTTGCGTGATGGGCGGCATCTGGGGCGAGGGCATCGACCTTCTCGGCGATCGCCTCATCGGTGCGGTGATCGTGGGTGTCGGCCTCGGCACGCCCGACCCACTCCACGAGGAAATGGCGCGCTACTTCCGCGAAAAGAACGACGAGGGGGCCGAGTACGCCTACATCTACCCCGGCATCAACCGTGTGCTTCAGGCGGCGGGGCGCGTCATTCGCAGTGAAAATGACGTCGGCGTTGTCGTCCTGATCGACGACCGCTTTGCCACCCCCGTTTACCGCCGCGCCCTGCCCGCGCATTGGCACGGGCTTTCCTACGTCGGCAACGTGAGATCGCTTTCCGAATATTTGCGGCGCTTCTGGAGCCGCCACCCCGAAGGAGAGGTACCATGAAGGAAAAAAGCACGAAAACCCGCATCGTTGAGGCGGCCTGGCAGCTGTTCTACGAGCACGGCTACGATGCCACCACCGTGGAGGACGTGGTGCGTGCCTCGGGCACGTCCAAGGGCTCCTTTTATCATTATTTTGAAGGCAAGGACGCCCTTCTTGGCTCGCTGGCCTACCTCTTTGACGCCAAATACGCCGAGCTGGAGGCGGAGGCCGACGCCAAGGCCGATGCCTTTGAGGCGCTCCTTTTCCTCAATCGCGAGCTTTTCGATATGATTGAAAAGCGCATCGACGTCGCTCTCACTCGCGCCTTCTCGCCTCCCAGCTGATGGCCAAGGGGGAGCGCGCCCTCCTCGACCGCGACCGCTATTACTATAAGCTTCTCCGCCGCCTGGTGCTGCGAGGACAGGAGCGGGGCGAGATCGTATCGGATCGCTCGGCAGGGGACGTTGTCAAGCTTTACGCGATGGCCGAGCGCGCCCTGCTCTACGACTGGTGCCTCTCGAACGGTGAGCAGTCTCTCCGCGAGGTGGCGGCCCGTGTTATGTCGCATTGGCTCTCGATGCTTCGCCCCGCCGAAAAATAATTTTTCGTGCATTTTTTCGTTCTCATTTCGTTCTATACGAAAAAACATTGATATACAAAGAAAAAACGGCTACTATTTTTGTAGCCGTTCTATTTTTGTTTCATACCTCGTTCTCTATTGCATTCTACCGCCGTTTGTGCTATACTAACAAAGTATTATTATCCACCGAAAGGAATTCTTCTATGGAAATCTGGCGTCTTATTGCATTCATTCTTTACTTCGTTGCCGTTCTCGTGATCGGGATCTGGTTCTTCCTCCGCTCCAAATCGGGCGGTGAAAAGGAATATTTCCTCGGCGGCCGCTCGATGGGACCGTGGGTCACGGCTATGTCGGCTCAGGCCTCGGATATGTCGGGTTGGCTCCTGATGGGCTTCCCCGGCGCGATCCTTGCCTTTGGTCTCGGTCAGGTCTGGATCGGCATCGGCCTTGCGGCCGGCACCATTGCCAACTGGGTGCTGGTGGCCCGTCGCCTGCGTCGCTTCTCGGCGGCCTCGGGCGATTCGATCACCCTGCCTCAGTATCTCACCAATCGCTTTGCCACACAGAATCCCGCGCTGAAGATCACCTGCGCCGTCATCTTCCTTATCAGCTTTACGATCTACGTGGCCTCGGCGTTCAATGCGGGCACCGCTGTGTTCACCAAGGTGCTGCCGTGGCTTGAGGGCAAGGAGCTTCTGGCTATGGCCATCTTCGCTGCCATCGTTCTCGTTTACACCTTCCTCGGCGGCTACAAGGCTGTTTGCTGGACGGACTTCTTCCAGGGCATTCTGATGCTCATCGCTCTGCTTGCCGTACCGATTTTGATGGCGGCTACGGGCAGCTTTGATGCCTCCTTCAACGGCGCGTTTGCCGAAGGCGTTGCCGCATTCGGCACCAACCCCTTCACCGCCTCCTGGCAGGATATCGTGACGGGTCTTTCTTGGGGTCTCGGCTACTTCGGTATGCCTCACATTCTCGTTCGCTTTATGGCGATCGAGAAGCCCTCGATGATCAAGAAGAGCGCAACCGTTGCCATCATTTGGGTCGTTTTGACGCTGGGCGCGGCAATCGCGATCGCCATTCTTGGCAGAACCTTCTTGCTGACGGACGGTTCCTCGCTGGCAGGACTTCTTCTTCCCGCCGGTAACGGACAAAACATCTTTATCACGGTGGTGCAGGACCTGTTCCCCGCATTTATCGCAGGACTTCTTCTTGCCGCCATCATCGCGGCGGCAATGTCTACCGCAGACTCTCAGCTTCTTGCGTCTGCATCAGCGTTTGCAAATGATGTTTACAAACCGATATTCCGCAAGAAGGCTTCTGATAAGGAGATGCTTTGGGCAGGTCGTATCATCGTTGCTGTAATTGCTATTGTTGCTTTGCTCATTGCATCGAACCCGAATTCCGGTACTATCATGGGTCTGGTTGAGAATGCATGGGGTGTATTTGGTGCAGCATTTGGTCCTGCCATTATGCTGAGTCTGTTCTGGAAGCGCCTTAACTTCCAGGGTGCAATTGCCGGTATCGCTGTCGGTGCAGTTGTCGATATTGCATGGCTTGCGTTCCTTTCCTCTACCGGTATTTATGAGATTATTCCGGGC
>JAFVYX010000271.1 GCA_017500625.1 Clostridia bacterium
CCGCCGCAAACAGGCCGAGGCCGCCGCGGCCGCCGCGGCCGCCAAGGGGGGCGAGGGAGCCGGTGACGGCGCCTTTGCCGTAGACTACGCCAAGGTGCTGGAAAACCGCCTGATGCGTGAGCTTGGCCGCCGCGTGACGATCGCCGAGGGAGCGCGCAAAAAGACCGTGACCTTTTACTACGAGGACAACGAGGATCTTGACCGTTTTCTGCGCCGCTTGTGCGGTGACGCCTTTATGGACGAGGAATGATCTATGCCCTACACGCCGTTACTTGCCGCCGAAAACCCGTATAACTACTTAAATCCCGGCGGCGTCGCCTTTAATCTTTCGGCCCTGCTCATCGGGCTTTTGCTCGGTGGGCTCCTGGCCGCCATTGCCACCGTGTTCTATCACCAAGCGGTCGGGCGGTTTTTCGCCCTGCTCCGCAAACACGGTGCCGATAGCCCCGAAACGGCAAAAACCCTCGCGGAGCTGGGGATCCGCCGCGCGATCGGCCTGCGCCGCACGCTCACCTCACGCTCCTCGGTGATCCGCAAGCTGGTGTCGGTGCGTCTTGAGGACGGCACGGTGATCGCGCCGATCCACAGCTTTGACGACGACGTGGCCGCCGAGGAATCCGAAAAGAGCGCGATCCATGCCGAGGAGCCGAAAAAGAGGCGGCAAAGTGCCGCCTACGTCCGCCCCGGCGAGGTGAAAACGGCCGTGGCCTCCGAGACCACAGCCGCCGTGACCGAGGGTGGGGGAAGCCCCGAGGCCGCCGTGACCGAGGGTGAGGGAAGCCCCGAGGCCGCCGAGGGCGCGGGCGCGCCCAAAGACCAAGGAGCGGCAGGAGCGATGGGCACCGCGGTCTCCTTTCACCCCGATAGGGTCGCCTACTTCCTTGACGACGTGCATCGCCGCCGCGCCGAGGTGCGCTTTGAAAAGCGCGGGAACGACGTCCGTTTCCTTCTCCCCGCGATCCTTGCCTTTGTGGCCTTGGCCGCCACGCTCCCCATATATCTTCCTTATTTTGCCAAAATCCTTGACGGGCTTCTCACCTCGCTCTTTGGGGGAGTGCTATGAGACGAAAAAAGAATACGCGTATTGCTTGGATTACAGGGATCGCCGCGGCGGCGGTCACGGTGGTCTTGGCGGCGGCCCTCATTGCGAGTCTTGCGCGCGATGCGGCCGAAAAGCGGCGCCTTGAGGAAGAAAAAAGCCGCCTCGATGCGACTCTCGGCGTGACAACGACGGTGGGGGACACTCACCCCTCGCGCCTTTCGGGGCTTCAGCTGCTCCGCGCGGGCGTGACCGACTTCAACCTCTTTTATTTCGGTGACGAGGCCATTTGCGGTCGGGGGGCGTCCTCGCCCCTCGGCACCGATCCCGCGGGGGCGCCCTACCGCTTGAAGCTCCGCGAATGGCTCCGCGAGGAATACGCGGCCCCCTCCCACTTTGCGGGGCGCGTCGTCACGAACAACGCGCTTGAGCCCTTCTCCTTTGCCGCCGGCGCCGAGGATTTTTCCGGCACCTACAACCCCGGGGACACCGTGGGGGCAACGGGACTCAATTACCGTCTGGCGATCGTGGCGCCGAGCGAAGCGAACACGGCCGCAAGCGGCCGCGGCTTCCCCTCGGAGACCGAGACCTTCCTGCGCTCGCTCCGCACGCGGGCCGAATACTGCGACGTTGTACTGGTCATTCCGCACGATGAGAGTGCCGACTCCGAGCGCGCCGAGGTGATCCTGGCCCTTAGCGAGTATTACGGCTGTGTGACCGTGGATATGCGCGAGGTGTTTGCGGGCCACCCCGAATATCTCCACACCGAGGGCGAGGCCGCAGGCCTCCCGAACGATGCGGGGCACACGGCGTACGCCGAGGCGATCGCCGAGGCGATCGCGACGGCGGCAAGGACGGCCTCCGCCCCAAGCCCGCTTCCCACCGAGCGGCGGTATCCGTACTAAAGAAAAAAGAAAAAAGCAC
>JAFVYX010000272.1 GCA_017500625.1 Clostridia bacterium
TCCTCGCTTCTTTACTCCTTCTCACGGGCGCTGGGCGGCGAGTTCCTCGGTATGTACGCCTACTACCTGGCTTCCCCACTCTCGTACCTTGTGGCACTGTTCCCGCGCGACGGGATCCTTGACGCGCTTTGCCTGATGCTTCTCCTGAAGCAGGGGCTTTCCGGGCTTTCCTTCGGGTATTATCTCCGAAGGACCACTGCCCTTTCGCCAACGTCCACCGTTTTGTTCTCCACCGTCTACTCGCTCACGGCGTACGGCGTTGTGATGCAGCACAACACGATGTGGACCGACAACGTGATCCTTTTGCCGCTGATCGCGCTGGGGATCCGCGCGCTCGTCACCGAGAGGCGATACAAGCTCTATACCTTTTCTCTGGTCCTTGCGCTGATGTCGAACTTCTACATCGGCTATATGACCTGCATTTTTTCCGTTCTTTACTTCTTCTACGTTCACGCGGCGCTTGACAGAACGGTGAAAAACCCGCAGGGCGATCGCCTGTTCTTCGTGCGATCGGGGGCGAGGTTTGCGCTATTTTCCCTGATCGCGGGAGCGATCAGCGCCCTGATCGTCATTCCCGCGGCGTATTCTCTTACCTTTGGTAAGAGCACCTTTACCGATCCTACCTACGAATTCACGTCGAAGATCGATCTTTTCGATATCTTCACCAAGTTCTTCTTCGGCTCCTACGATACCGTGCGTCCCGAGGGGCTTCCTCTGGTATACTGCGGTATAGCCACCTTGCTTCTGATCCCCCTCTACTTCATCAGCAAAAGGTATTCCCTGCGCGAAAAAGCGGCGGGGGCCGCGCTTTGCCTTGTGCTTCTCTTCTCCTTCTCGATCCAGGTGATCGATATGGTATGGCACGGAGGCCAAGCCCCCAACTGGCTCAACTACCGCTACAGCTATATGCTGGCCTTTCTTCTCATCGAAATGGCAGCCAAGGCCTATCACGGGATCCGCGATCACAGCGCGCGGCACGTAGTCTATGCGGCGATCCCCCTCTTTTTGTTTTTGACGCTGACCGAGCACTTCGATTACGCGGGGCTGGACGGCGCTCTTGTCAACGAGGTGGGAACCAAGCATATGGAGAGCATCTTCTTCCCGATCGGTGCGAATCTCCTCTGCCTTGGCATTTACGAGATCGCCCTCTCACTGGTCATTGTGCGGCGCGACGTCCTCTTTCGCGTTGCCACGCGAGCTCTTCTTCTTGTGGTGTCGGTCGAAATGCTCCTTGCGGGGCTTTTGAACCTCGTACAGCTCCACCTTGACGTGGTGATTTCCTCGCGCGACTCCTATCTTGGATACAAGGAACGATGGGAGGAGGCCTTTCTTACCGCCAAGGAGGGAGAGGACAGCGAGTTTTTCCGCATGGAAAAGCTGAATTATCGCAAGGTCAACGACCCCTTTATGCTGGATTACCGCGGGCTTTCCGGATCCACCTCCACCCTCAACCGCGACACGATCCGATTCCTTGATGCGATGGGGTACCAGTCGCGCTCGCACCTTTCGTGCTACAACGGGGTAACACCGTTCACCGATGCCTTTCTCTCGATCAAGTACGTGGCCGGCGAGGCAACCGACGTGTTTCCCGACCGCTATGAAAAGATCTACGATAACGGCGACGTTGTGACGTACAAGAATCCCGACGCCCTGCCCATTGCCTTTGGCGTCTCCTCTGCCGTCAACGGCATCACCTTTTTTGACTATGAAAGGGACAAGGACGGCAACCGTACCACTCCCGACGACGACAGAACGGTCCACAACGAGGAGTCGCCCTTTGAGCGCATGAATGCTCTGGCCTCGGCGCTGCTCGGTGAAGAGGTCACGCTGTTCGTTCCCCTCGCCTGCCGCACTAGCTATAACAACGTCACCTACTCACGCCCCGGGCGCTACGCGGCCATCAGCAATCTGAAGACCGCCAGCGTCAGCTTCACGGTCGAGGGGGTGGACGGGCGCGAGGTCTACGCCTACTTTCCCGCGTACTTCCCTACGGCGAGTGCGGCCAAGAGCGTAGGGTATGCACTGAACGGCATCGACCGCGGCACGCTCTTTAACGGTGAGGAAAGCGGCTATCTCCCCCTCGGCTCCTACGCCGAGGGTGAAAGATGCACGGTGACCTTTACCCTGGCCGACAAGCCCTTTTACTGCACCGCTCCCTACTTTTGCACCCTTGACGATGCGGTGTACCGCCGTCTCATCGATACGCTCTCGGCCGGGGGCTATGAGGTGGAGCGCTGCACCGAGGACACCTTTACGGGGCGCATTACGGTAAACGAGAACTTCCCCACCGTTCTCACCACCATTCCCTACGACAAGGGGTGGCGCGTGACGGTGGACGGCGAGGAGATCACGCCCTATGAGACGCTGGACGCACTCCTGGCCTTTGACCTCCCTGCGGGTGAGCATACGCTCACTCTCCGTTACCGCCCGCGCGAATACACCCTCGCGCTGATTCTCTCACTTTCGGGAGGGGCGGCACTTTCCCTCATTCTCTTCACCGATCATCTTCTGAAACGCAAAAAACAAAGGGCGGCCAAGGCCGCCGGAAAGGACCCTGAGGTATGTACCACTACTTCCGAGGAGATCTGATGCTTGTGGACGGCTCTACAGCCGTCATTGATTGCGGCGGTGTCGGCTATCAGCTGACTGTCTCGCTTCTCACGGCCGACGCGCTTTCCTCGCATCTGGGGAGCGAGGTCAAGCTCTTGGCCCATTTGCAGGTGCGCGAGGACGCGATGGAGCTTTTCGGCTTCTATTCGCAGGAGGAGCTTGAGGTCTTCCGCCTGCTCATCGGCGTTTCGGGCATTGGGCCGAAGCTGGCCATCGGTGTACTTTCCGCCTTCACGCCCGAGAACTTCACCGCCCTTGTCTGTGCCGAGGACGCACGCTCGATCGCCAAGGCCCCCGGCGTTGGCACCAAGACGGCCGCGCGCATTGTGCTGGAGCTGAAGGAAAAGCTGACGGGAAGCGCCCTTTCGGCACTACCGACAATCGGCAAGACGGGCGCCGCCGCGCCGCGGCTCAGCGGCAAGCTTTCCGAGGCGGCCGAGGCACTGATGGGGCTGGGATACAGCCGCGCCGAGATCACCGATGCCATTCGTTCTCTCGACACCACCCGTATGACGCGCGAGGATATTGTGACCGCCGTCCTCAAGAGTAAGGCCAAATTTTAAGGAGGCAGCATGGAAACCACGGAATTTGACTTTGAAAACCGCATTTTAGCCACCGAGTATACCCCGAGCGACTCCGAGATCGACCTTTCTCTGCGGCCGAAGCACCTTGACGAGTACGTGGGGCAGGAAAAGGCCAAGGAAAACCTCAACATTTATATTGAAGCCGCCAAGCGCCGCGGCGAGGCCCTGGATCACATTCTTCTCTACGGCCCTCCCGGCCTCGGTAAGACCACACTTTCCTACATCATCGCCAACGAAATGGGCGTGAATATCCGCACGACCTCCGGCCCCGCGATCGAAAAGCAGGGCGACCTTGCCGCCATTCTCACCTCACTTCAGGAGGGAGACATTCTCTTCATTGACGAGATCCACCGCCTCTCTCGCTCGATCGAGGAGATCCTTTATCCCGCGATGGAGGACTATTCGCTTGATCTCATCATCGGTAAGGGGCCCTCGGCACAATCGATCCGCATTCCGCTTCCCCGCTTCACCCTCATCGGCGCCACAACGCGTGCCGGTCAGCTGACCACCCCTCTGCGCGACCGCTTCGGTATTCCGATGAAGCTGGAGCTGTATACGCCCGAGGAGCTGGCGCTGATCGTACGGAGGAGCGCCTCGATCCTCGGTGTTGAGATGAGTGAGGAGGGCGCGGCTGAGCTGGCCAAGCGCTCGCGCGGAACGCCGCGAATCGCCAACCGCCTTTTGAAGCGTATCCGCGACTTTGCTCTCGTGAAGGGCGACGGGCGCATCACTGCCGAAACGGCGCGTGCAGGGCTTGAGATGCTGGAGATCGACGACCTCGGCCTCGACAACGCCGACCGCCGTATGCTGGAGGCCATTATCCGCTATTACGACGGTGGCCCCGTGGGGCTTGAGACCCTGGCCGCTACGATCAGTGAGGAGGCCGTGACGATCGAGGACGTGTACGAGCCGTATCTGATGCAGATCGGCTTTATGAGCCGCACGCCGCGCGGCCGCTGCGCCACGCGCCTCGCCTACGAGCATCTCGGGATCCGCTTTGGCGGTGTCGGCGGTGCCCAGA
>JAFVYX010000273.1 GCA_017500625.1 Clostridia bacterium
CCTCGGGGGAATCACCCGGCTTGAAGATGTTCTTTCCCTGATTCGTAGAGAGAGACCAGTTGTTGTGCTTGCCCGAGCCGCTGATACCCTCAAAGGGCTTCTCGTGCAGCAGGCATACCATGCCGTGACGGTGAGCGATCTTCTTCATCATCTCCATCGTAAGCTGGTTGTGGTCGCAGGCGATGTTGGTGGTGGCAAAGACGGGTGCCAGCTCATGCTGGGTGGGCGCCGCCTCGTTATGCTCGGTCTTGGCGGTCACGCCGAGGCGCCAGAGCTCCATATCGAGGTCGTCCATAAAGGCCTTGACCTCGGGGCGGATCGCGCCGAAGTAATGGTCGTCCAGCTCCTGGCCCTTCGGGGGCTTGGCACCGAAGAGCGTGCGACCGCAAAGGCGCAGGTCACGGCGCTGACGGAAGAGCTCGTGCGGGATCAGGAAGTACTCCTGCTCGGCACCTACCGTGGTGGTCACGCGCTCGTTCTGTCCGAGGACCGCGAGCAGGCGCTGGGCCGCGCGCGACACGCAGTCCATCGAGCGGAGAAGGGGGGTCTTCTTGTCGAGAACGGCGCCACCGAAGGAGCAGAAGGCGGTGGGGATATACAGCGTTCCTTCCTTGACAAAGGCCGGGGAGGTCGGGTCCCACGCGGTGTAGCCGCGCGCCTCAAAGGTCGCGCGCAGACCGCCGTTCGGGAAGGAGGAGGCATCGGGCTCGCCCTTGATGAGCGTCTTGCCCGAGAAGTCCATCAGGATCCCGCCGCCCTCACAGGGCTCAAGAAAGCTGTCGTGCTTTTCGGCGGTGATGCCCGTCATCGGCTGGAACCAGTGCGTGAAGTGCGTGGCACCGCGCTCCATCGCCCAGTCCTTCATGGCGGCGGCCACCGCATCGGCCACCTCGCCCGTCAGGGGCTCGCCGTTTTCCGTAGTCTTCTTGAGTGCTTCGTAAACGTCGTTGGAAAGGACTCGGCGCATGACCTCGTCACCAAAGACCATCTCCCCAAAGAGCTCGGGAAGAAGAGCGGCGTTTTCCATAGTGTTCTCCCTCATGATGAAATATTTTACTATTATATATTATAATGCAATCGCCGTTTTTGTCAAGGGATTTCCCCGAAAAGGGCGCTTTTCACGCTTTTCGCATTGACAAAGGCGGCAAAGTCATTTATAATATATGGGTAAAACTTTGAAAGGGAATACTATGAATTACATTACGCTGGACCTGGAATGGAACCAGGCCTATCTGCAGCAGGCGCTCTCGGTGCAAAAGCGCATCGGCGCGCACCTGCACGGCGAGGTGATACAGATCGGTGCTGTCAAGCTGAACGAGGAAATGCAGATCATCGGCAGCTACAGCATGATCGTCAAGCCGAAGTTCTTCTGCAAGCTCCACCGCCACGTCCGTGACCTCACGGGCATCACCCAAAGCATGATCGATCACGGCACCCCTCTGCCCGAGGCGGCCGAAAGCTTCCGCCGCTTCTGCGGCAAGGACTTTGTCCTTCTCACCTGGGGTCCCGATGACGTGCCGATGCTCCGCGAGAATATGACCGCCCATAAGGTCGCGTCCGAGTGGCTGGACTGTGACTACGATCTTCAGCGCATCTACAGCCGCCAGCGCGAGGGCGGCGCCCAGAAGCAGCGCTCGCTTGAGTTTGCCATGGAGGCGCTCGGCGTTCTGCAGACCCTCCCCGCCCACGATGCCCTGAACGACGCCTACTTCACCGCGCTGGTCGCCCAGCGCCTCGAGGTTGCCGCGGGCGTGCGCGATTACGGTGATCGCGGCGAGCAGTACCTCCTTGACACCACGTACGGCGATGCCGATATCGGCCAGCGCGGCTATGAGAGCGTGGAGGAGATCCTCGCCTCGCCCGAGGCGCGTCTTGAGACCTGCCCCGTCTGCGGCGGTAAGCTCTCGACCGTAGACAAGGTCCTGCACGGCCGTGGACACCGCTACCGCACCCTTTGCCACTGTGAGGCGTGCGGCGATCTCTTCCTGACGCTTAAGGTGTTCCCGAACCATGACGGCACTCACCGCCTCCGCAAGATGCTCACGGTGGCCGATGCCGCCGAGTGCGAGGCC
>JAFVYX010000274.1 GCA_017500625.1 Clostridia bacterium
CAAAAAAGAGAGCAGTTCTCAATATCTCGCTGATTTGAAAAAATCCGCGAGGCGTACGTCCATGACGTTAAAGAGAACCACTCCACCACCAGTATACCCGATTTCGGCGAAAAAAGCAACCTTTTTGACGAAATTTCTTCCGAGGCCGACGCATCCACGGAGTCGCTGCTGCGCCCGAAGGAGGGGCGCCCGAAGGAGAGAAAAAGGCACGTATGGAGACCACTTACCATACGTGCCTTTTTCCTTTGCCTTATCGGCTTTCCTTCATAGAGACGGGGCATGGTATTTGGGGGCGTTTTTATAGCGATACGGCACGGCGGCGGGCGGGCTTACACCTTCCCCTTGCGGCGGCGGACGCCGCAACGGTCGGGGGGCGGGAGAGTGATGCCGTCCACGAGGATAATGTCCTCGCCGATCTTCTGGATCTTATCCCAGGGCACCACCAGCTCCTCTCCCCTTTTCACGCCGAGAAGTCCTCCCTCGGCGCAGACGACAATGGCGGTGATGCGCCCGTCACAGACGTCAAACTCGATCTCCGAGACGTAGCCGAGGCGGCGGCCGTCACAGACGTTGATGACCTCCTTATCGCGAAAATCCTCGCTGTTGCATGAAGGCATAGCGTTCCTCCTTACATCGTAATGCTTTCAAAGAAAAGGCGCGAGAGGCGGTGGTAGATCGGTACGGCATCGCAGGGCGGCAGGGGATTTTCGCCCTTGCCGCATTCGAGCGTAAACGAGGGAATGCCGAGCACACCGCCCGCCCAGTCGGTAAGGCCGCCGTAGGCCGCGGCTCCCTCGGGCGAGGCCACGCGGTAGCCCGACAGCAGGGCCATGCGGCGCGCCGTGGTGTGCACCCCCTCACCGCCTGCGAAGTAGATCTCCTCCCCCTGCGTATGAAGGGTGAGGATCAGGCGCGGCCGTGTGGCGCGGACAAAGCTCGCGAGGGCCGCCGTCTCGGGCTCCGACTCGGGGTAAGGGCCGCTGTAGCGCGTGGGGGCGCCGCCCGTGATGCCCAGGGTGGCCTCCACCGACTTATAGGCGGCGAAGCCCGCGTCATAATTATGGTTAAGATCCACGCCCCGCGCGTTGGCCTGCCAATGAGAGAAGTCGCCCGCGGCCATACGGCAACGGCGCTCGGCAAGGGGGTCCTCGTCGCCCTCACCGAGATGAACGGCCACCCCGTCGGGATTCAGCATCGGCACGAAGCAGAGCGTGCGGTGCGAGAACAGAAATCCGAGGTCGAGGCCGTACGGGCGCTCGCCCCTCGCGGCGGCCGAGAGCAGCTCCTCAAGGAAATAAAGAAGAAGGCGCGCGGTGAGCCACTCGGTGCCGTGATGCGCGCCGACGTAAAGCCGCTTTTGCCGTCCGCAGCCGACAAGAAGAAGCGGGATCGGGCGGCCGAGGATCGAGGTACCGAGGGTACGGGCGCTGAGGGCGGGATACGCGGCGCCAAGGCGCTCGACCTCAGCATAGAGCGTCTGCGGCCCGAGGGGGGCGGTATCGTGCGAAAAGTGCATGGGGGCTCCCTCCTTTCCGTACAGTTCCTTTTCAATATATGCACGCCGATGAGAAAAATGAACGGAAGCGGAAGAAACGGGAGCGTGGGATTGACAAACCCTCTTTTTTTGATATAATAAGAAATATAAAATCCACCTTATGAAATGGAAGCTCCTATGAAAACGATACCCGTTTGGTTCCGCTTTCTGGCCGCTGCGGCGGGGCTTGAGCTTGTGCGCTCGCTGCTCCCGTCCCTTGCGTACTACCTCGACCTTTCCCGATCGGTCCTTGCTTACCCCGTGTACACGCTCTCGCGCCTTTTGGGTCTCGGGCTTCTGTTTGCCACGGTAGGCGTCGCCTTTGCCATGGCACGAAGGCGGCTTGCGGCGGCGCTCGTTCCGCTGGCGTCAACGCTCATCGCCTTTACGGTCGGGGGGCTCGCTTCTCTCCTCTGGCAGGCGCTCCTCTTTCGGCAGTCGGTCTCGGTCGCCACGCTCGGCGCGCTCATCGGCTCTTCGGTCGATTCGGTGGTCCTGCCGATGCTTCTCGCCTTTTTCCTGCCCTACCTGCTCTTTCTGTCCAAGGATCCGAAAAGCAAGCCGCGGGGCTACCACGACCTTTCGTCGATGCCCGTGCGAGCCGCGCTGACGGCGGCGGGTGGCCTCTGTCTTTACCAGCTGGTGGGACAGATCCTGACGACTGTGGACGTAGTCGATACCTACGTTTTTCTGTCCACGATCGACATCGTATCGATCGCCGTTGACTTTTTGCTGGTCTTTGCCACCTCGTTCGGGGGGTACTATCTGATGCTCCTTTCGCGCCGCTTGTATATTCGCTCCGAAAAGCGGTATGAGGCGGCCCCGGCCAAAAGGGCGGAGGAGAAATAAAAAAACGGTGTTTTCCTCGGGGAAAACACCGTTTTTATCCATAGAGGCGCCGCACCGTGGCCAGGGGCTCCTCCCCCTCACAAAGCGGGCGGAAGGAAAGCTCTGCGAGTGTGGGAAAGCCGTCACCGCCAAGGCGGGCGGGCGAGGCAAGGAGTGCCTCCTTGTCGTGGCGGGTGAGGCGCTTGATCGCGGCCTCGGCACGGAGGGCTTCGGAGATGCCGTCACACTCCCAAGCGCAAAGAAGCCGCACAGCGCCCTTGGCACGCGTGTAAGCCGCGGCCGCGGGCGTTTTTTCAAAATGGTCACGCATGCGGTGAGGAAGGTCGCGCGCTATGCCCGTGTAGAACGAGCCGTCACCGCAAAGAAGAACATAGACGTACGCCATTACGAAAGCCCAAGCTCTGCGAGGATCGCCTCGCGCGTGGCGGGAACGCTCCCCTGACACAGCTCGTCACGGCCGCCGCCGCGACCGCCGAGCGAGGCGTGAAGCGAGGCCGAAAGGGCGCGGACGCCGCCGCCCTTCTTGGCCAGGGCGTAACGGTACCCCCCGTCGGCGGGGGAGGCCACGAGGACAAAGCCCGCGGTCATCGCGGCGCCCTCCTCGGCGTACTGGCGGAGACCGACGGCATCGAGATCGGGATAGAAAAGGCAGAGGTCACCGCCTCTGGCGGTGGCGGCGGCCAGGCGCTCGGCACGGAGCGCGGCGCGCAGAGCCGCGACGGTGCGGCGTTCCTCAGCGAGGGCCTCGGAAAGGCGGGCAACGCCCGCGGCGATCTCCTCCTCGGGCACCGAAAGGGCGACCGAGACGGCGTGAACGCCCGCCTGCTTTTGGCGGTAGTCGGCAAGAGCATCGGGCCCCACGGCGATATGGAGACGCGTACCGCCCTTATAATGCATCGAGGAAACGATCTTGATGAGCCCGACCTCGCCCGTACGCTCAACGTGAGGGGCGCAGCAGGCGCAAAGGTCCACGCCCTCGATCTCCACAAGGCGTACCCCCTCGGTAAGATCGAGCTTTGCGCGATAGGAAAGCGACGGAAGCTCGGCAGGGGTGGGATAGTGGATCCTCACCGCGCGGTCTTCAAAGACGGCACGGTTGGCGGCCTCCTCGGCGGCGGCGAGCTCGGCCTCGGAAAGCGCAAGGTCAATGTCCAGCGTGACCTCGGTCTCTCCGAGGTGGAAGCCGACGTTCGTGGCGCCGTACATCGCGTGGAGGGTGCCCGAGAGGATATGCTCCCCCGTATGCACCTGCATATGACGGCGGCGGCGGACGGGATCGACCTCGCCTGTGACGGTGGCGCCGACGGGGAGAGGGGCATCAACAAGGTGGGTGACCACGCCGCCCTCTATGGCGGCATCAAGCACGTTGGCACCGCCGAGCGTGCCGTGATCGGCGCCCTGGCCTCCCTCGCAGGGGAAGAAGGCGGTGCGGTCAAGGACCACGCGGAAGCCGCCCTCGCACGCGGCGCAGGAAAGGACCGCGGCAGTAAAGGAAACAAGGTTTTGCTCGTTTTCGTATAGTTTTGTTGTCATCTCCATGATTATCTCGGGGTCTGTGTCCCTATCCTCCAAAAAAGAAGAAAGAGAAAACACGGCGGCAGAAGCCGCCATGCCCTCTCTTTTATACGGATTTTATTTTGCCTCGGTCACGGTGTTGATAAGCCCGACGATCCCCTGGAGGTCGCTGGGAATGATGACCTTGGTGGCCTGCCCGTCGGCAACCGTACCGAGGGCCTCAAGCTTTTTCAACGTCAGAAATTCCTCCGACGGGGCCGCCTCATTGATGACGCGAATGGCGTACGCCTCTGCCTCGTTGATCTTACGAAGAGCCTCTGCCTCACCCTCGGCGCGGCGGATGCGTGCCTCACGCTCGGCCTCGGCGCGCAGGATCGCGGCCTGCTTTTCGGCCTCGGCGGCGAGGATCTGGCTTTCCTTCTTACCCTCGGCAACCAAGACGGCGCTGGCCTTTTCACCCTCGGCACGGAGGATCGCCTCACGGCGCTCACGCTCGGCCTTCATCTGCTTTTCCATGGCGTCCTGGATCTCGGCGGGGGGCTTGATGTTCTTCAGCTCCACGCGATTGATCTTGATGCCCCAGGGATCGGTGGCCTCGTCAAGGATCGAGCGCACCTTGGCGTTGATGGTATCGCGCGAGGTGAGGGTGTGTTCAAGCTCCAGATCACCGATGATGTTACGCAGAGTGGTGGCGGTCAGATTTTCGATCGCCTTCAAGGGCTGCTCCAC
>JAFVYX010000275.1 GCA_017500625.1 Clostridia bacterium
GGTGGAGGGCTACGACATTGCCCGCCAGCCGATGGAGGCCAAGATGCACATCGGCTACGTCTCCGACAACCACGCCGTCTATGAAAAGCTGACGGGACGCGAATACGTCAACTACGTGGCCGACCTCTACCGCGTGCCGAAGGCCGACCGTGAGGAGCGCCTTAAAAAGTACACACGTATGTTCCACCTTGAGGACGCCATTGACCGCGAGATCAAGGGCTATTCCCACGGCATGAAGCAGAAGATCATGGTCATCTCGGCCCTCATCCACAACCCGAAGGTGTGGGTGCTGGACGAGCCGCTGACCGGTCTTGACCCGACCTCCTCCTACCAGATCAAGCAGTGCATGCGCGAGCATGCCAACGAGGGCAACATCGTCTTCTTCTCGAGCCACATCATCGAGGTCGTGGAGCGCATCTGCGACCGCATCGCCATCATCTCGGGCGGTAAGATCCGCCAATGCTCGACGATGGACGAGATCCGCGCCTCGGGCAAATCGCTCGAGGAGATCTACCTCCAGTACATTGAAGGCCCCGAGGGAGATATGATCAAGGCCGAGCGTGCCGAGAAGGAGGCCCAGGCCGCCGCCCGCGCTGCCGAGCGCGCCGCCGAGGAGGCCCGCGCCATCGAGGATGCCGAGGCCGCCGTCAGGGATATGCTCCGCACCCCCAAAAACGCCGCGAAAACGCCGTCGGAGGGTAAGAAGTGATATGAGTACCCCTACGACCGCTTCCGTGGAGCAGGTGGGCCTTATCGAGCGCCAGAGACGCTCGGTCGGCCGTATCCGCGCTCTCCTACACATGCAAATGGGCGACAAGCTCCGCCGCCGCACCAAAAAGGAGCGCCGCCGCAACGCCTTCTTCGCCTTTTTGCAGATTTTGGCCATTCTCGTCATCACCGCCGTTCTGACGGTGCTTTGCACGCTGGTCAAGTCCTACCTCTACATTCCCCTCAGCCGCAACCTTCTGGCGGCGATGTTCCTCCTGACGCAGATCTTCAGCGTTCTTGCCAATACGGGAACGATACAGAACGTCCTGTTTACCGACAAGGAAAACTCGATGCTCCTGACCTTCCCCTGCACCTTCCGCGAGATCGCGGTCAGTAAGCTCCTGCTCTTTTACCTGAGGGAGCTGAAGAAGAGCTGCTTCTTCCTCCTTCCCTTCCTTATCGGCTTTGGCCTCGCCACGAGCCGCGGGATCCTCTATTACCTCTTTTCGCTCCTTGCCGTATTCCTGCTCTCGGCACTGCCGATCTTTGTGGCCTGCATGCTTTCCATCGCCTTCCTCTACGGCAAGCGCTGGCTCCAGTCCCGCCCCACCCTGTACGTCATCGCGCTGGTGGCGGCCTTCTCCGCCCTGTTTTACGCGGCCTACCGCCTTCTCTCGGTCCTGCCGAACCCCTTGGATCTTATCCAGAACTACGGCAAGTACATGGAGAACATCAAGCTGGCCATCAACACGGTCGCGGACGTGTCGCTCCATTACGCGTCGCTTGCCGACCTGATGACGGGCAACGGCACCTTCCTTGACGCCATCCTCGTGCTCGGCGCCACGGTCGTGACGGTGATCGCGGGCATCTCGATCCTCCTTCCCTTCTACTTCCGCGCCGTTTCCTCGTCGGCCGAGCGCTCCACCCGCAAGAAAAAGGTACGCCAGCGCCGCCACGAGGGGTCAAGTCTTTCCGCGGCGCCGGAGAAGCAGACGCGCTTCTCGCTCTACCGCACCTTCCTGCATAAGGAGCTGATCCTTACGGGGCGTGACGTGCAGAAGCTGTCGGCCACCATCACCTCCTTTTTCGTTCTGCCGATCGTCTCCTACGTGATGAACTACGTCCTCGATACGATCAACACGAACCCCCTCGGCGACTACATGGTCCTCGCCTTCAACCTGATGATCAGCGCGAGTCTGCTCGCGGCCTTCAACACCGACTGTGCCTGTGCGCTGTCGCTTGAGGGTCTTGAATTCTGCGTTCTGAAGACCGCCCCCAGCAACACGATGTCCATTGCCTGGGCCAAGATCACCGTGACCCTGACGTCCAACCTCATTGCCATTCTCGGTACGATGGTCATGCTCTATTTCACCACGGGCATCAGCATTGTGAACCTTTTGCTTCTTGCCGTCACGCTTCTCCTTCTGGCGGGCGGTATGGTGCTTTGGAGCTTCCAGCTGGACGTGCGCCGTCCCCAATTCCTGGAGTACGCCTCCAAGGGCTCCTCGGGTGTTGTCGATAACCCGAACGTTGGCAAGGCCGCCCTCTTTGGCTTTCTGGCCGCCACGCTCGGCGGGGTGCTGTCGCTCCTTTTGCTTTACGACGATTACGTGACCGGCTGGGTCCGCATCGTGGCGATCGCCGCTGTCTTCTGTGCGGCGCGCGCCTTCCTCTTCTACCGCAACCTGCAGGTCTATTTCCACGAGATCGAGCTGTAAGGAGGATAGACCATGAACAAAAAGCTTGTTGTACTTATCGTTGCGCTCGAATGCGTATTTTCCGTTTTTCTCATCAGCATTTTCGGGCCTGTGATCGCCTCGCTCCACGAGGAGATCCCCGTCAGTGAGCTCTACCTTCTGGACGAGGCCGGAAATCGCCTTTTGCCCTCGGAGGGCGAGGATATGCCCTCGGTGGCCATTTCCCTCCCCGGTGACCTCGACTATTACTTCGCTCTGGAGGTCCTCGACGAGGACGCTACCGACAAGAGCGTGACCGTGACCACCAACCGTTCGTCCGACGAGATCGAGATCCGTATGGACAGGAACGGCCGTGGCTTTACCGTCACCTTCTTAAACCCCATGCTGAAGAGCGTGACCGTCACCGTCACCACGAACGACGGCTCGTCCAAGGTCGCCCACGTCTACATTGAAAAGGAGGGCGGCAGCCACGATGCGGGCGACATCTTCGGATGACCGCGCCGTTTTGCAAAGTTTCGTTTACGCTTTGAGAAATAAAGCGTGCGGATAAATCAAAAAAAGAAAGGAGGCCGGTTTTTCTGCGGCACTTTGTGCCGAACCCAATTTTGAACGGTTTAACTCCCCCGTGGAGATGAAGGCGGCACAGCCGCCACGAAAGAGAGGTATAATCTCATGAAAAAAGCTTTGTTACGCACCTTGCTCGTCACCCTTCTCCTTCTCTCGGTGATCGGCGCGCTGTCGGCTTGCGGCGCATCCGAGTTCACCGTTACGGTGAAGGACGGCGACACCACCCTGAAGACGCTGACCCTTGAAAAAGAGGCAGCCATCACCATCGACCCCGATGACACGGCCTTCCAGAAGGCGGGCTACGAGGTGGAGGGCATCTACACCGATGCCGCCTTCACCACTCCTCTGAGTGGCGATGCCCTCGCTACCGAGGATCTTGTGCTCTACGTGAAGTACGAGCCCCGCCCCTTCAAGATCATCGTGATCGACGACCCGAACAGCACGAGCTACCGCCAGGTGGACGTTACCTACAACGGCACCTACACCCTGACGCCCCCCACCCGCGCGGGCTACCTTTTCTTGGGGTACACGCACGTGCAGGACGGCGCGCCCGTTTCCTTCCCGCTGACGGGCACCTACACGAAGACCAACACCATCTCGATCTCGGCCCAGTGGAAGAAGCTGGCCTCGATCACCGTCTATGACGAGCTGAGCGAGGAGCAGGTCGGCACGGTCATCTACGCCGATGCCGAGGGCAACTTCACCCTGCCCGCCGTGACCGACACGAACGCCGACTACAACTTTGGCGGCTACGTCATTCCCGGCGTTACGCTGACGCGCCAGCAGGACGGCACCTACACGGGTAAGGTCACAAGCGACAGCAGCATGACCGCCACCCGCAAGTGGACCCCCATTCCCACCTACCTTCTGACTGTGAACGGCCTCTACGGCGACGATGCCATGGCCCCCACCGCCTACAAGACGGGCGAGGCCTTTACCCTCCCCGCGGCCCCCACGCGCGCCGGTTACTTCTTCATGGGCTACACCGTGAACGGCGAGGCCCTGACGCTCGATAACGGCGCCGGCACCTTCACCTGGACCGAGGCCGTCACCGTGACCGCCAACTGGAAGCGCCAGGCGACCATCTCGGTCTACAACGGCACAACGCTTGTTGAGACCATCAAGGTCCCCCAGAACGGCGCTTACACGCTGACCGCGCAGAACGACACCGCCACCCACACCTTCGGCGGCTTCACCTGCAAGGGCCAGGCCTTTGCCGCCTCCGGCACCTACACGGACGAGGAGGACCTCACCGTGATGCAGGTCTGGAACCTCATTCCCACCTATACCCTGACCGTGAACGGCCTTTACGGCGATGACGTTATGGCTCCCGCCTCCTACAAGACGGGCGACGAGTTCACGCTGCCCGTGGCCCCCGAGCGCGACGGCTACGTCTTCCTTGGCTACAAGGTGAACGGCGCGCCCCTGACGGTCGGTGCCGACGGCAAGGTGACCTTCACCTGGACGGCCGCCACCACCGTGACTGCCGAGTGGCAGGCGCGCGTTTACATCACCGTTCGTGACGAGCGTACCGGCGCTACGGTCGGTACTGTGGAGGTCGTGAACGGCGCTTACGATCTTAGCGCACTCATTCCCGCCGAGGGCGACCGTGTGGTGGTGGAGGCCGATAAGACCTACACCTACCTCGGCCTTGTGCTGAACGGCAATGCCTTTGCCGTGTCCGGCACGGATTATACCGGCGGCTCTGTGACCGTCACCCGCGACTGGAACGGCGTTGACCGCGTGTTTATCGACGTGGTGTCCAAGGGCGCTGTCTTTGACTTTGCCCCCGTGGAGGTCGTGGACGGTGAATACACCGCGCTGACCACGCCCACGCTCGACGGCTATTACTTCCTCGGCTTCTTCACCGACGAGGCCTGCACCGTGGCCTTTGCCAACGACGGCGAGTACGACGGCACCACCGACCTGACGGTGTACGCCAAGTGGCGCCGTGTGGCCTCCATCAAGGTCTTTAACGGGGCTACCCTTGTCGAGACCGTGACTGTCGATCAGAACGGTGCTTATACGCTGACCGCGCAGAGCGACACCGCCACCCATACCTTCGGCGGCTTTGTGTGCGACGGCGAGGCCTTTGCCGCCTCCGGCACCTACACGGGCGAGGCCGACCTCACCGTTATGCAGGTATGGAACCTCATTCCCACCTACACCCTGACCGTGAACGGTCTTGACGGCGCTCCCGCTTCCTACAAGACGGGCGCGACCTACACCCTGCCCACCGCTCCCGAAAGAGCGGGCTACTACTTCCTCGGCTACACGATGGGCGGCGAGGCATTTGCCGCCTCCGGCACCTTCACCTGGAGCGAGGACATCACCGTGACCGCCAACTGGCGCCGCGTGGCCTCTATCAAGGTCTATAAGGACGGCGCCCTCAAAGAGACGGTCACCGTGGATAAGGACGGCAAGTACACCCTGACCGTTCCGAGCAACACCGACGACGAGATCTTCAACGGCTTCACGCAGGACGGTATGGCCTTCACGGCGACCGGCACCTATACGGGCGAGGCCGACCTCACCGTCATTCAGGTCTGGACGGCGATCCTGAAGTTCAACTGGACGCTGGATGCCAACGGCGGTGCCTTTGCTACCGGCGCCGTGACGAGCGGCACCGCGGCCGAGAGCACGAAGGTCTCCCTCCCCACGCCCGAGCGTGACGGCTACACCTTCCTTGGCTATACCTACGGCGACGGTACCCTCCTTGAAAAGGACGGCGACCTCTACGTGCTTCCCGCTTACAGCGCCGTTCAGGCGAAGGCCCTGAAGCTTGTGGCCAAGTGGGAGATCGGTCAGAACGTCACGGGTGAGCAGTTCGACAGCGAGGGCAACTCCCGCGAGTTCTTCCGTGAGGAGAACGGCGGCGAGCTGATCTACGTCTTCCTGACCGGCCGTGAGTAC
>JAFVYX010000276.1 GCA_017500625.1 Clostridia bacterium
ACGTCGCCCCCCGTGGGGTAGATCTCGTACTCCACGATCCCCTCACGGGCCAGACGGTAGATGGGACGTGCCACGGCGTTATGCTCACGGTCCGAGAGAAGCACGTGCATGCCCCGTTTGACGGCAGTGGTAATGGCAAGATTTAGGGAGGCCGTCGCTCCGGCGGTAAACACCACGCTCTCGGGGGAGGGGGCATCAAAAAAATCGGCTACGGCACAGCGGCAGTCGTAGACTGCCTCTGCCGCTGCAAGGGAAAGCCGATGTCCACCGCGCCCCGGATTTCCGCCGTAATCGCGGAGCGCTTTGAGAAGCGCTTCTGCAACGCTCGGGGGCTTCGGGTAGGAGGTGGCGGCGTTGTCAAGATAGATCATGGTGACAAAAAGCGATAGTCAATGCCGAGGCGGCGCAGCTCGCTGATGGCGGTGAGGGTATTCTCCTCGGCGATCTCGATACCGTACACGCACCCCTCCGCAGGGAGGGCCTCGGCCTTGATGAGCCGCGCGCGGATCCCCAGAGGGGCCAGCGCCCGCCTCGCCTTTTGGGCATAGGTGATAGAACCGATCACGATTTTTCGGTCCATGGGATCATCTCCTTTCCAGGGGGGGATGCAATAGCAGTATATGCCGTCCGATGTTCTTTCGCGCTCGGCGAAAATAAAAATCAAAAGACCTATGGACAAACGTGGTAAAATATGATATACTGTGTAAGACTATATAACGAGGAGACGTTGGCATGCGCGTACGGTGTCTTTTTGCCGGCTCCTATGCGGCAAACACCTATCTTCTGGAGGACGAGGCCGCAACGGGGGCCATTCTCGTGGATCCCGCCATCTCGCCCGAGGCGGCTTTTTCTCGCCTTGGTCGCCTGCCGCGCATCCATGCCATCGTCCTGACGCACGGTCACTTTGACCATACGCTCACCCTTGCCGAGTGGACACGCCAAACGGGAGCGCCCGTGGCGATCGGACGGGGAGACGCCGCCGCCCTGACCGATCCCGCGCTCAGCTGCTATCGCTCCTTTCTCGGTCGGGATACCGTGTTTCCCCCCGCCGACCGGCTGCTTTTCGAGGGCGATACGGTGGCCGTGGGCGCCGAGTGCCTTCGCGTTCTCTCGGTCCCGGGACATACGCCCGGCTCGTTGGCCCTTGATGACGGCACGCTCCTTCTGACGGGGGACACGCTCTTTGCCGGCGGAGGGTACGGTCGCACCGATCTTCCCGGCGGTGACACCGCCGCGCTCCTTGCCTCGCTTCGCCGTTTGCTTTCGCTGGAGGGCGAGCGCCGCGTTCTGGCAGGACACGGGGAGGAAACGACGCTTTCTGCCGCTAAAACCATGTTTTACAATCTTATGTGAGGATATAACGACCTATGGACGAGATCAGATCCAACTTTATTCACGAGATCATCGACGGTGACCTCGCCGAAAATCCCAAGCTGAAGATCCATACCTGCTTTCCGCCCGAGCCGAACGGCTATCTCCACATCGGCAGTGCCAAGGCGATCTGGATCAATGCCAACACCGCCAAAAAGTACGGTGGCCTCTTCAATCTCCGCTATGACGACACCAATCCCGCCAAGGAGGACAACGAGTATGTCGAGTCGATCTACCGTGACCTTGCGTGGCTGGGCTGTGAGCCGACGGGCGGCGTTTTCTACGGCTCGGATTACTTTGATAAGTGCTACGAGTACGCCGTGAAGCTGATCCGCGAGGGTAAGGCCTACGTCTGCGACCTGTCGCCCGATGAGATGCGCGAGTACCGCGGTACCCTGACCGAGCCCGGCAAGAACAGTCCGTGGCGCGATCGCTCGGTGGAGGAGAACCTCGACCTCTTTGAGCGCATGAAGAACGGCGAATTCCCCGACGGTGCCAAAACGCTCCGCGCCAAGATCGATATGGCCTCGCCCAATATGAACCTGCGCGATCCCGCCATTTACCGCATCGTTCATACCGATCACCATCGCCAGGGAAGCAAGTGGTGCCTCTATCCCCTTTACGACTACGCGCACCCGATCCAGGACGCGCTTGAGGGCATCACCCACTCTCTTTGCTCGATCGAGTTTGAAAATCACCGCCCGCTCTACGATTGGGTGGTCGATAACATCGGCTTCGAGAAAAAGCCGCATCAGTACGAGTTTGCCCGTCTGAACGTCACCCACACGGTGATGAGCAAGCGCTATCTCCGCCAGCTGGTGGAAACGGGGCTTGTCGACGGCTGGGACGACCCCCGTATGCCCACGCTCTGCGGTCTGCGCCGCCGTGGCTATAACCCCTCGGCGATCTTCGATTTTGTCGAGCGCGCGGGCGTTGCCAAGGCGTACAGTGTTGTCGATCACGAGCTTCTTGAGCATTGCATTCGTGAGGAGCTGAACGAGACGGCCGAGCGCCGCATCGCCATTTTGCACCCCGTCCGCGTGGTCATTACCAACTACCCCGAGGACAAGTGTGAGTACTTCGATCTTCCCAATCACCCCCAGCACCCCGAGATGGGGACGCGCCGTCTGCCCTTTACTCGTGAGCTGTACATCGATGCCGACGATTTTGCCGAGGTGCCGCCGCCCAAGTTCTTCCGTATGAAGCCCGACGGCGAGGTCCGCCTGATGGGCGCCTACATCGTCCGTTGCAACGAGATCGTGCGTGATGCTGACGGTAACCTTGTGGAGATCCGCTGCACTGCCGACCTCGAAACGGGCAACGGTATGCCCACGGACGGTCGCAAGGTCAAGGGAACCATTCATTGGCTCTCGGCCACTGCCGCCACCGACGTGACGGTGATGCTTTACGAGCATCTCTTTACGATCGAGAACACCACCGATATCCCCGAGGGCAAGGGATACGGCGATTATCTCAATACCGATTCCGTCGTGCGCCTTGAGGGGTGCAAGGTGGAAGCCGCCCTTGCCGAGGCGGCCCCCGAGGACAAGTTCCAGTTTGTCCGTACGGGCTACTTTGTCAAGGATACCAAGTACGAGAACACCTTCAACCGCATCGTCGGGTTGAAGGACAGCTACAAGGCCTAAGGAAAAGCCCTGCCGACGGCAGGGCTTTTTGGATATCGACAATGAAGCTTTCCAATCTTTACAAACGGGCACTCTCGCTCCTTTACGTGCCGCGCTGTGCGGCCTGCCGTGACCGTCTCCCACCCGACGGCGGCGCGCTTTGCGAGGGCTGCCGACTCCGCTATGAGCTGCAAAAGAGCGAGCGTTGCCCTTTTTGCGGCGAGACGCTTGCGCATTGCCTTTGCCCGTCCGAGGCGCTCCGCCGCGCGGGGGTCCGCGAGGTCGTCAAGCTCTTTGAGTATCAGAAAAATGCGGGCGAGGCGGTGGCCAATCGCCTTGTCTTTACGCTCAAGCATCGGGGAAGCGCCCCTGTGGTCGATTTCTTCGCCGCTGAGCTTTCCGCGCGCCTTGATGCCCAGCTGCCGTCCGACCGGGATAAGACGTTCTTGACCTTTGCCCCGCGTACGCCTGCCGCCAAGCGCCGTTATGGCTTCGATCATATGGAGCTTTTGGCGCGCGCTACGGCAGGGGAGCTGGGGATCCCCTTTTTGCCGCTCCTTTCCCGTCGCGGCGGTGCCGAGCAGAAGACGCTTTCGGCGCGGCGCGATCGTTTTTTCAATATGAAGGACGCCTATACCGTCAAGGGCGGCCGAGAAGCTACGGCGGGCAGCCACGTCATTCTCCTTGACGACGTGACGACCAGCGGTGCGACGCTTGTGGCCGCCGTCCGCGCTCTCCGCCGCGCAGGATACCGGAAAATCACAGTCGCCGTTTTGGGCTGTCGCCTTTTGAGATAAGAAAAAACCGCCTTGCGGCGGTTTTTTCTTATGAAAACGTCCTCGGTAAGCGGCGCTTATGCTCGCTTCTTTGGTGATAGCGCTCAATGATCGCGCGGTCGTGCTCTGTGACGGAGCGGCCGGCCATATAGTCGGCCACAGCGGCGTAGGTCACGCCCATATCGGCCTCGTCGGTCTGCCCCTCGTAAAGTCCTGCGGAGGGGGCCTTCGTAATGATGCTTTCGGGCGCACCGAGGTAGGCAAGGAGGGCATAGACCTCCTCGACCGTGAGATCGGCGATCGGGTTGAAGTCCGAGCCGCCGTCTCCCCATTTGGTGAAGTAGCCCATAAAGATCTCGCACTTGTTGCCCGTGCCCGCCACCATACGGTTTTCAGCGGCAGCGATGGCGTACAGCGTGGTCATACGGAGACGGGGCGCGATGTTGGTGAGCGCTTGCGCGTTCGGCTCGGTCACTCCCTCCAGAGAGGAGAGAAGCGATTCTCTCACGGGCGTCAGGTCCACCGTGCGCTGTTCAATGCCAAAGGTCGCGGCGGCGGCCAGCGCATCGTCGCGGTCGGAGCCGTAATTGCGGCCCGAGGAGCAGGGCATAATGACGCCCACGGTGTCCTCGCAGGCCAGCTTGCAAAGCGCCCCCACCAGCGTGCAGTCCTTGCCGCCGCTGTTGCCGTAAACAATACCGTCGGCATGCGCCTCGGCCAAAAGCTTTTTGATAAAGGCAACGCGCTCGCGGATCTCGGTCTCGCAGTCTCTCATAGCCCATCTCCTTGTGGTTTTTTCTCTATTATACCCAAAGGCGTGCCAAATTTCAAGGGCTATGCGTGAAAAAGAGGGGCTACGCGGAAAATACCGTCTCGATCCTCTTTTGTGCGCCCTCGGGCGAATACACCCAGCGGTCGATGTGCGGCGTGTCCTCGGGCGTCAGAAAATAGCGGTGGGTATGGGGCGGATCCTCGGTGCCAACGTCGATCACGATCAGCTTGATCTTCATCTTTTCGGGAAGAATGCTTTTGATGTAGACCGCCGCCGCATCTCCCACGCGTACCCCCTCGCGCAGCTCGGCAAGCCCCGCAAGGTTCGGGAGGAGCTCGACAAAAATGCCGTAGCTCTCCACACTCCGCACGGTGCCGATCACGGTCTCTCCGGGGGCAAAGAGGGCGGCGTTTTCTTCCCACGTGCCGAGCAGCTCACGGTGGGTGACGTAAATGCGGCCTTCCTCGTCAATGCGGCGCACTGCGGTATAGATGCGCTCCCCCACCGCAAAGCGGTCGGAGGGGTGAGAGATGCGTGAGACCGAGATGCAGTCGATGGAGAGCAGGGAAACGATCCCGCAGCCAATGTCCACAAAGGCACCGAAGGGCTCCATATGCGTCACCCTGGCGGGGATCACGTCCCCCACCTCGAGGGTGTCAATGTAGCTGGCCATGCACTCGGCCTGCGCTGCCCTGCGGGAGAGGAGTGCCACCGTTCTACCGTCCTCGCGACGGGTAAAGCCCACCACCTTAAAAACGCACGGCTTTCCCACGCGCGTCAGGACGGCAATGTCCTTGATGGGATCGTTTTTTCGGGAATACTGTACTTCCTCGCGCAGCATCACGGCGGGCGTTCCGCCAAGGTCAAAATGAAGGGAAAAATCGCCGTCGCACATACGGGCAACGGCCTCGAGGATCGTCTGCCTCTCAAGGGCGCGCTCCAGCGCCTCGAGGGAGGAAACGGCCTCGTGATTTTCGGGAGTGGCGATCAGGGTGCCTTCGGGCTCATAACGGTTCATAGAAGACCTCTTTCCTTGTTTGTTCTCTGGTTATCATTCTATGAAGCGGAGCCGCGAAATAGACGTAAAAAAGCCCGCCGAGCAGGCGGGCTTTTGATTTTGAAATTAAAGGGTGCCGGCAGAGCCGAGGACGTTGACGATCTTGTGGGTGACCATCTTTTTGACCTCGGTACGGGCGACCGAGAGGTAGGTGCGGGGGTCAAATACGTCGGGCTGCTCGCTCATCACGCGGCGGATACCGGCGGTCATGGCCAGGCGGATATCCGAGTCGATGTTGATCTTGCAAACGGCCATCTTGGCGGCCTCGCGCAGCTGAGACTCGGGAATGCCGACGGCATCGGGCATTTTGCCACCCAGCGCGTTGATCTCCTTCACAAAGTCCTGAGGCACCGAGGAGGCACCGTGAAGAACGATGGGGAAGAGCGGCAGGCGCTTCTCGATCTCGGCAAGGATATCGAAGCGGAGAGGCGGAGGAACCAGAATGCCCTCCTCGTTACGCATGCACTGGGCAGGCGTGAACTTGTAGGCACCGTGGGAAGTACCGATCGAGATCGCCAGCGAGTCAACACCCGTGCGGGTGACAAACTCCTCGACCTCCTCGGGACGGGTGTAGGAGGAGCACTCAGCGCTCACCTCGTCCTCAACACCGGCAAGAACGCCCAGCTCACCCTCGACGACAACGCCGTGGGCGTGTGCGTAATCCACGACCTTCTTCGTAAGGGCAATGTTGTCCTCGAAGGAGTGGTGGGAGCCGTCGATCATAACCGAGGTAAAGCCGCCGTCGATGCAGGACTTGCAGATCTCAAAATCCGCGCCGTGGTCAAG
>JAFVYX010000277.1 GCA_017500625.1 Clostridia bacterium
CAGGTGCCGTTGACCAGAGCTCTGCCGTTGGCATCGGTGAGGGTGCAGAGCGCGGCGGTGGCAATCATCTGGTAACCGCCCATGCTGCCGCTTTCCCCGCCGATGATCGTGCCGTTGTACGCCTCGTGCAGGAGACGGAAGGCCGCAACGTCGGCATCCGAGTAGATGTTAGTATCGCTCTCGCCGCGCGGCAGCTTGCCGGCATACGAGTCGTCGGTCAGGTAGCGGAGCATCTGAATGTTGCGCATGAGCATCTTGGCAAAGTAGGCGTTCTCCAGGTTTTCCTCGTAATCTTCACGGGCAAGGCCGTAATGCTCCTCGGGGGCAAAGTCGGTCTTTTCAAAATCAACGAGGCCGGTAACGCTATTGTAGCTCGCTTCCGACCAGGGCAGACCGCAGGGGTGGACGCGGACGCAGATGGCGCTGTTGCTGGTGGTAAAGAAGCCGGCCGAAAGACTGCGCGAGTTGAAGCCGACGTTGATGGGCAGACTGCCCGGCGTCGCATTCTTCGGAATGGTGACGTAGGCAATGGCAGGGCGGCCGCCGTTTGTCGAGTCGGTGTTCAGGTAGATCTCAAAGCAATAGTGCGTTTCCAGCTTGGCAATGGCGTTATCAATGTTGACGTACTGGGGATCGAGGGCGTTGCGCATATAGGCCGCGTCCATTTTGAACACGCGGAAGCCGTTCTTGTACTCCGAGGCCGCCGGGACCTTTCTCGTGGGGTCCTTGAGCGTGGAGAGCTGGTTCTTCCAGAAGGCCAGGAAATCCTCGTCGTTCATCGTGATGCACTCGCGGATCTCGTCCATGGCCACAAAGGCGCCGCCCATGTAGGTGTAGGAGGTGTCCTTGGTGCCGCCCTCGCGGAGAGAGGGGACGGTGGTGCCGTTCAGCTTGGCCTTGACCGTCAAACGGACCGAGCCCTCCACCTGGGTGAAGGAGGCGGGAATGGTGATCACGAGCTCGCCCGAGGCACCGTCGACCGTGCCCGTGATGTAATCGGCGGGATCGACGTCGTCGGCCTTGATGGTGTACTCAAAGCTGTCGCAGGAGGCAAAGGCCGATTTGTCGGACTTTTTCAGCTTGAGGTGGAAGGTGATGACCTCACCGATCTCGTACTCCAGCGGATCCTTCTCCACGGTGGTGCCCGCCAGAACGCCCTCGGCAGCGGAAAGCTTGGCGGGGGGCGTGGCGCGGTGGATCACGTGGTGATAGGGCGAGAGCGAGGAGACGCCGTCCTCTACCGTAGCCAGGAAGGCGTCCACGGCAGCCGCAAGGCCGGCCGCGTCACCGCCAAGGAGAGTGACGGTCTTGCCGTCGGCATACAGGTGGTAATCGCCCGCCCCAAGCGTCACCGTGCCGTTCGTTTTGATGGCCAGGCGGATCGACTTTGCCACCGTGGCATCGTAGGGCGCGGCGGTCTTGCCGAGGGCCGCGGCCAGCGTCGAGGCGGCGCTCTCGGCCCCCGTTTCGTAGCCGATGGCGTAGGTAGCCAGATTACCGTCAAAGAGGTTGACGGCGGCACCGGCGGGGGTGCGCTCGTTGACCGTGACGCGCGGGGCGGTGGTCACGGGAGCGGTCGTAACGGTGGCGGTGGTCACGGGTGCCGTCGTGACGGCGGTCGGCGCCGTTGTGGAGGCGGGAGCGGAGTCTGTCGTTGTCATGGTGGTCACCTCATTGGTCGTTGTGGCGGGGATAAGCCCCGGGACGTACTGCGCGAGAAGATCGCATGAGCAGAGAAGCGCAGCGATCACGAGGAGAAGGGTAAGGAGCAGAAATCTTGAATGCTTCATTTTGACACCTCTTTGATAAGTGTGGGAAAACCGATAGGGGTAGGTACGCTTCGGCTTCGCTATTTCTATTTTACACTTTTTTTCTTAAGACTGCAAGAGAGAGACGTACACAAAAAGAGTAAAAAAATCCATTATTTTCTTCCGTGCAAGTTTTTGCCTCTTGGTGGGGGTTGACACGGTGTCTGTCTTATGGTAAGATAGGGCGAAAGGTTGTGTATTTATGAAAGCTTATACTATAGTGCCTCAGCCCTTTGGGGAGGACGCCGTTCCTAAGGAGGTGCGTTTCATCGTGGCCACGGCCAAGGCCCGTGGCGAGAGGGTGTTCTGCATCGACAGCCGCGCCTGCAGCCCCTACCTCCGTCGGGCTGTCCGTCACGCCGTCTCGGCCTTGAAGCGTGAAGGGCGGGTGGATTTTCTCGTTCCTTTGGAGATCCTCGGATCGGAGGACGCCCGTGCCGTCCTTCTCCGTGAGCGTGAGCCCACCGTTACCGAGGAGGCGCTGGCTGCCGTCACCGAGGAGCGCGACGGCATCAC
>JAFVYX010000278.1 GCA_017500625.1 Clostridia bacterium
GGTCCTGTGCGGCGGCATCCTGCGCCTGTGCATCGGTGGCATTCTCCCGGGCCTCATCGGCGGGGGGAAGCTCCTCCTGCGCCTCATCAGCGGTGCGGCGGTCCTCCTCCTCCTTGAGGCGAGCCTCGTTTTCAAAGCGGCTGCGGCGCTTCTTTTCCTCGGCCATATGCTCCAGCTCCTCCATGGAGGCATCACGGTCCATGGCAGCGGCAAACTGATCGCCGTCCATGACCTCGTGCTTGAGCAGGAACTCGGCGACGAAGTCCAGCTTCGCGCGATGCTCCTCCAGCACGCGGCGGGCTGTGTCATAGCCCTCCTCCACAAGGCTCTTGATCTCTGCGTCGATCTTGGCAGCGGTCTCGGGCGAGTAATCGGTACCGCTGGAGAAATCGCGGCCAAGGAACACCTCGCTGTCGGCTGTGCCGTACTTGACGGGGCCAAGCACCTCAGACATGCCAAGCTGAGTGACCATCTTGCGTGCGATGTTGGTGGCACGCTCAATATCGTTGGAGGCTCCGCCGGAAATATCACCGAAGATCAGCGCCTCGGCCACACGGCCGGCCAGAAGCTCGGCAATATTTTGCTTCAGCTCCTCCTTGTACACGCTGTACTTATCCTCCGTAGGCAGGCTCATCGTGTAGCCAAGCGCACGGCCGGAGGGGATGATCGAGATCTGATGCACGCTGTCCAGATGCGGCAGAACATGGCTGACAATGGCATGGCCTGCCTCATGGTAGGCGGTATTGCGGCGCTCACGCTCGTTCATCACGCGGGAGGTCTTCTTGGGACCTGCGATCACGCGAATGAAGGCATCGTCAATATCCTCCATGCCGATCAGCATCTTATTGCGGCGGGCGGCAAGCAGCGCCGCCTTATTGAGCAGGTTGGCAAGGTCCGCACCCGTAAAGCCTGCGGTCTTTTTCGCCACGACCTCAAGCTCTACGCCCTCCTCAAGGGGCTTATTGCGCGCGTGAACGCGCAGGATCTCGGCACGGCCCTTGATGTCGGGCGCACCGACGGTGATCTGACGGTCAAAGCGGCCGGGGCGAAGCAGGGCGGGGTCCAGAATATCGGGGCGGTTGGTGGCGGCCATCACGATGATGCCGTCGTGCGAGCCAAAGCCATCCATTTCGACCAGCAGCTGGTTCAAGGTCTGCTCACGCTCGTCGTGACCGCCGCCAAGGCCTGCGCCGCGGTGACGGCCCACGGCATCGATCTCATCGATAAAGACGATGCTGGCGGGCGATTTGCGCGCCGTTTCAAACAGGTCGCGCACACGCGATGCACCGACACCGACGTACATTTCCACGAAATCGGAGCCCGAGATCGAGTAGAAGGGAACGCCTGCCTCACCTGCAACGGCCTTGGCCAGCAGGGTCTTACCCGTGCCGGGAGGGCCCACAAGCAGAACGCCGTGGGGAATTTTAGCGCCCAGACGGGTGAATTTGGCGGGATCCTTCAAAAATTCGACGATCTCCTCCAATTCCTTCTTTTCCTCATCGGCACCGGCTACGTCGTCAAAGGTGACCTTATCCTTGGTATCCTTTGCGGTGCGGACGTGCGCCTTGCCAAAGCTGTTCAGCTTGCCGGCGCCGCCCTTTGACGAGTTCATCATAATGACGAACAACACGATAAAGACGATGATGATAATGGCATAGGGGAGCAGGGCCGCCCACCAGGGGGTAACGGCCTCCGGCTCGATATCGTAGGATTTGAGGTTTTCGCGGGGGGCGGTTCCGTCCTCGCCCGTGATAAAGCGGCCACAATATTCCTGGAAGAGCGAAAGCGACTGCAGACGGTAGGATTTTTCTACCACCACCCAGTCATCCTCGTCCTCGGGGA
>JAFVYX010000279.1 GCA_017500625.1 Clostridia bacterium
ACGATGCCGAACTTAATGCCGATATCCAGCACCTCGGCCGACTTGCAGATGCCACGGCCGTAGAGAATGTCAAACTCGGCGGTCTTGAAGGGCGGGGCCACCTTATTCTTGACGACCTTGCAGCGCACGCGGTTGCCGTAGACCTCACTACCGTTCTTCAGGCTCTCGACCTTACGGATCTCGATACGCACCGAGGCGTAGAACTTGAGGGCACGGCCACCGGGGGTGACCTCGGGGTTACCGTACATCACGCCGACCTTCTCACGCAGTTGGTTGATGAAGATCACGACGCAGTTTGACTTGGCGATCGCACCCGAAAGCTTACGCATCGCCTGCGACATCAGGCGGGCCTGCAGACCCACGTGTGAGTCGCCCATATCCCCGTCGATCTCCTGGCGCGGCACGAGGGCGGCGACCGAGTCGATCACGATGACGTCAATAGCGCCCGAAAGGACGAGTGCCTCGGCGATCTCAAGCGCCTGCTCACCGTCGTCGGGCTGGGAAACGAGGAGGTTGTTGGTGTCCACACCAAGGCGCTTGGCGTAGACCGGGTCAAGGGCGTGCTCGGCATCAATGAAGGCGGCCTCGCCACCCTCCTTCTGTACCTCGGCCACCACGTGAAGGGCAACGGTGGTCTTACCCGAGGACTCGGGCCCGTAGATCTCGATCACACGGCCGCGCGGTACGCCGCCAATGCCGAGGGCAAGGTCAAGGGTCATTGAGCCGGTGGAAACGGCACTGACGTTCATAGCGGCGTTCTCGCCGAGGCGCATGATCGTCCCCTTACCGCAGTCGCGCTCGATGCGGGCAATGGCGGTCTCAAGGGCCGCACGCTTATCGGTGCCTGCCGCGGTGGCGGCGGGCGCAGTTTTCTTCGTAGCCATAGGATATTGCTCCTTTTTCTTTATTTACACCTTTATTATACAGCAGGGCATGTACCGTTTTCGGTACACATCAGGGGAGAATGCGGGTCGCACCCTCGGTGCGAATGGAAAGAAGCATACAAGCGCCCTTACCAAAGACAGAATCCACGAGGGCGGCGTAGCTCTCGGCATCCTCACGGCGAACGAAGGCCTGCACGGTGCCCGCAAAGCCGCCGCCGTGCACACGCCACGCGCCGCCGCGGGCGGCAAGCGCCCCCTCGCTGACGGCAAGGGCAAGCGAAAGCCCCTGCTCTGCTACGTTCTTATTGGTATAGACGTTCTGGAGGTATTCAAAGCTTGAGCGGCCCGAGGCGATCTCGCCTGCGAGGAAGTCGCCAATGCGCCCCTCGCGCAGGGCGGCCGCCTGTGAAAGGACGCGCTCATTCTCCCGCACGAAGTGGATCGCGCGCAACAGGGCGCGGTCGCCAACCGCGCGACGAAGGACGGCGGCGTTGGCAAGCAGCTCGCCCTCCGTGATCCCGCGGAGGACCTCACGGCCGAAGTAGGCGGCCACCTGCTTCATCTCGGAGGGGACGGAGGCGTAATCGTCATTGAGATCCGAGTGGCTGCCGCCCGTATTGACGATAGCAAGCGCATAGCCCGCCTCGGTGAGCGAGAAGTCGATCGGCTCGATCACGGGGGTCTTGGGGTCTGCAAAGTCGATAAACACGAAGCCGCCGACGGCGCAG
>JAFVYX010000005.1 GCA_017500625.1 Clostridia bacterium
CGGCAAGCGCGGCTATGTGACCGAGCTGCTCAAGGGCCTCCGCGATCTTGACGTGGAGGAGAAAAAGACGGCAGGCGGGCTCATCAACCGATTTAAGAGCGAGGCCGAGGCGGCCATTGCCGCGGCAGGGGAGGCCCTTGCGGCCAAGGCGCTGGAGGAGTCGCTCAAGAACGCCAAGCGCTACAATCCCACGCTGCCCTCGGCGGCGGCGGTCGGCTCGTACCACCCCATCACCCTCGTGCGCCGCTCGCTCGAGAGCATCTTTGCGGGTATGGGCTTCACGGTCGAGGATTATCAGGAGATCGTCAACGACTACCAGTGCTTTGAGTCCCTCAATATTCCAAAGCACCACCCCGCCCGCGATATGCAGGACACCTTCTATCTTGAGAACGGCCAGCTTCTGAAGACGCAGACCTCGGCGGCGCAGAACGCCATTATGAAAAAGTACGGCGCCCCCCTGCGTGCCATCTTCCCCGGTCGCTGCTTCCGCAACGAGGCGACCGACGCCTGCCACGAGAACACCTTCTTCCAGATGGAGGGTATGATGATCGATAAGGACATCTCGATCTCGAACCTCATCTACTTTATGAAGACCATGCTCTCGGAGGTGTTCGCGCGTCCCATCAACGTGCGCCTGCGCCCCGGCTTCTTCCCGTTCACCGAGCCGGGCTTTGAGCTTGACATCAGCTGTCTCATCTGCGGCGGAAAGGGCTGCCCCTCCTGCAAGAACAGCGGCTGGCTGGAGCTTTGCCCCTGCGGTATGATCCACCCGAACGTTCTCCGCGAGGGCGGCATCGATCCCGAGGAGTACACGGGCTTCGCGTTCGGCCTCGGCCTTACCCGTCTTGCCATGATGAAGTACGGCATCAAGGATATCCGCGATTTCAACTCGGGCAGTCTTTCGGCCCTTGAGCAGTTTGTGAGTGAGTAAGGAGGAATTGCTATGATCTTATCTATGAACTGGATCGGCGATTTCGTTGATCTTACGGGGCTGGACAAGAAGGCCCTCATTCACCGCTTCACCCTCTCGACCGCCGAGGTCGAGGAGGTCATCGAAAAGGGTGCCGACACCTATGGTGTCATCGTTGCCGAGATCGTCTCGGTCGAGAACCACCCGAACTCGAAGAAGCTCCACCTTCTGAAGATCGACACGGGCCGCGGCATCGTCGATTGCGTGTGCGGCGCTCCCAACGTGCGTGTGGGCATGCGCGTGGCGTTTGCCACCGAGGGCGGCTCGGTCGCGGGCCACGCGATCGGCGCGGCCACCGTGGCGGGATATCCCTCCTTCGGTATGTGCTGCTCGGAGGCCGAGCTCGGCATCAGTGCCGACAATTCGGGCCTCTTTGAGATCACCGACGATATTCCGCTCGGCACCGACCTGAAGTCGGTCTATGCCATCGACGATATCCTCTTTGAGGTCGACAACAAGTCGCTCACCAACCGCCCCGACCTCTGGGGCCATTACGGCATTGCCCGTGAGTTTTCTGCCATTGCCGAGCGCCCCCTGAAGCCCGTGCCGACCGCCGACCTTACGGCTTACGAAGCCCTCGCTCCCGTAGCGATCGACGTCCGCGATACCGAGCATGCCTACCGTTACATCGGCGTGAAGGTCGAGGACATCACGGTGCACACCTCGCCCGTCAATATGCGTATCCGCCTCTTCTACTGTGGTAGCCGCGCGATCAATCTTTTGGCCGATCTTACGAACTACGTGATGCTCGAGCTTGGTCAGCCGATGCACGCCTTTGACCTGCGCCGCGTCGATAAGATCGAGGTGCAGCGCTTCTCCGAGGGCTTTGCGTTCGATACGCTGGACGGGCAGTCGCGCGCCATCGACGAGAACACCCTGATGATCACCTCGGGCGATACCCCCGTGGCGGTCGCGGGCATTATGGGCGGTCTCGCCTCCGAGATCGAGGACGACACCACCTCGCTCCTTCTTGAGAGCGCCTGCTTTGACGGCGTCTCGATCCGCAAGTCCTCCTCGCGCCTCGGTCTGCGTACCGACGCCAGCATGCGCTACGAGAAGATGCTGGACCCCGAGCTGTGCGCCACGGCCACGGCCCGCTTCCTCACTCTCCTCTTTGCCATCTGTCCCGCGGCCCGCGTGACGAGTGCCGTCACCGACTGCTACGTCAAACAGTACCCGACGATCGAGATGACGATCGATAAGGCCTACGTTGACCGCTATACGGGCATCGATATCTCCTCCGACCGCATCGAGCGCACCCTCACGGCCCTCGGCTTCGGCGTTGTCCGCAAGGGCGACGTGTTCGACGTCACCGTGCCCTCGTGGCGCGCCACCAAGGACGTCACGATCCGCGCCGACCTCATCGAGGAGATCACCCGCATCTACGGCTACGATAACTTTGAGATCTTCACGGCCGAGGGCAAGCTCGCCCCCGTGCTTCCCGAGGTCACCGCGACCGACGAGGGGCGCGCCAAGACGCTGCTCGTCGACCGCTTCGCTCTGCACGAGGTCCACTCCTACATCTGGTGTGATGTGCCGAAGTACCGCGAGATCGGCATCGCCGTTGAGGATAACGTTAAGATCCTGAACCCCGGCACGCCCGATCACGCCACCCTCCGCACCTCGATGACGCCCACGCTCCTCTCGTTCCTGGCTGAGAATCGCGGCGCCGCCGACAGCTACGGCCTCTTTGAGGTCGGCCGTACCGTCGAGGGCCTCCGCGAGGACGGCGACTGCAATGAGCGCCGCGTGCTCGGCATTGCGCTTTACAGCCGTGAGGAGAGCGAGGAGGCGGTCTTCCTCCGCGCCCGTGACATTCTCACCTCGCTCGCCCTCTCGCAAAAGCACACCGAGGCCGTCTTTACGGCGACCGCGCCGCGCCATGCGTGGGAGCACCCCGCCAACACCTTCACCCTTTCGGTCGGCGGTGTTGTGTGCGGCCGCCTCTCGGTGCCGCACCCGACGGTCGCCGCCGCGATCGACAAGAAGGCGGGCATCGCCTTCGCCGAGGTCGATATGGATCTCTTCTCGTCGGCCGCCGCCGCCCCGATCCGCTACCGTGAGGCCTCGCGCTTCCCGGGCATCGACATCGATATGACCTTTGCCGCCAACCTGTCGTCGGTCGATTACGCCGCCCTCGTCGCTGCCGCTAAGGCCGCGGGTGGCGACCTCCTTGACAGCGTTTCTCTCGTCGGCACCTACGCCACCGAGGACGGGGAGACCATCACCCTCCGCTTCTCCTTCGTTTCGGCCGAGAAAACGCTTTCGAAGCCCGAGGTCCAGCCCGCCACGGATGCGATAGCTGCGGCCCTCCTCCCCCTTCTGAAGTAAGGCCGGTGATTTTTGGCATAACCGAAAAGAGCAAGCGTGAGCTTGCTCTTTTCTATCGCCGTCCGTCACCGCTCGACGTACGCTTGTACGCCGTCGGGTAACGTCCGCCGATTTCTGCTCGAAAATCCCTCGGCCTTGTCGTTGATCCTCGGCATAACCGAAAAAAGGAGCTTCGGCTCCTTTTTTCTATCGCCGTCCGTCACCGCTTGACGTACGCTTGTACGCCGTCGGGTAACGGACACCGTTTTTCTTCTGTCTAAAACGAACAGCGGCGCCGTAGCGCCGCTGTTTGATTTATTTCTTTTTCTTGAACTGTACCACGGCCCCCAGCACAAAAACCAGGGCAAAAAGGATCAGGTTGATGTGGAGAATGGGCAGAAGCCCCGAGAGGGCCATCGAGACGAGGTAGCCGCCCAGCGCCGAGGTGACAAGGATCACAACGCCGCGCACAAGGCGCATACCGATCGAGGCAATGACAAACGCCTCAAGGACGGCGACGACAAGGGCGATGAGGGGACTGCCGAGGTAAGCGGAAAGGAGACCGTACCCGATGTAGAAGGAGGCGCCGAGCAGGGCCAGGAAGAGCGTGGTGCGGAAGAGCTTGCAGGCGATCCAGGCGCCGAGCAGGGCGAAGATGAGGATCGCGATCCAGCCCATCCAGGGGGCGGTGAGATACGCGTTGAACACGCCCGAGGAGACGAGGAAGTTGCCGAACAGCCCGCCGGCGAGAAGACCCGTGACAAACAGCTCGACCTTGAGCAGGCGGTAGCCGGCGAAGGCCTCGAGAAGACCGATCGCCGCAAAGAGCAGGACGGGGAGCGTCACCGCATTTCCGAGGTTCTGCGAGAAGAGGAGCGAGACGTCAAGTCCCGCACCGCCCGCGGCCGCTCCCGCTTCCTCGGCCGAGGCGCAGAGGGGCAGGAGAACGAGGGTGAGCATAAGGGTAAGGAAAACGGCCAAAGGCCGTGCGGATCTGGCTTTCATAGTGACCTCCTCGGGACGGTGAAATAGGAAAATTCTTGGGGCAGGGAAGGAAGTGAAAATAATCCCTTGAAAAATTATCTTTTTATGATATAATGTATATGTACGCGTGTAGCGTACGCACGCCGCGCGCCGCGCGGTGGTTCTCGGGCGGCGAAGGGCTCCCTTTCATTATATCCCCCAGAGGACAAAATGTCAAGGCCTACAAAAAGCAAAGGAGAACTCTTATGGAGCGCATTTACACCATTCCCGTGAATGAGGCGTTTGACGCCTCGGCCGCCGACCCTGCCTGCGGCTGCCCGATGTGCGCTCTTTACGAAAAGCTGGAGGAAGACGAGCTTTCGCTCATTCTCGGCGGCTCGATGATGGAGCCCGACGTCCGCATTCGCACGAATGAGCTCGGCTTTTGCGGTACGCATTTCGATAAGCTCTTCGTCCGTAAAAACCGCCTGGGGCTGGCCCTCATTCTCGAAAGTCACCTCGCAAAGGTCAAGGAAAAGCTCACGCCTCACGGCGTGGGCGCCATTTTCGGCAATCGCGCCGCCAAGGTCGCGGAGGCGGCAGGACGCTTTGAGGGCTCTTGCTATATCTGCGAGAGGATCGAGCATAATTTTTCGGGCATGACGGCCACGGTCGCCGTGTTGTACGAGGAGGACCCCGCCTTCCGTAAAAAGGTGGAGGCCCAGCCGTGGTTCTGTCTCCCGCACCTGCGCCGTCTTCTCGAATGTGGCCGCGCCAATCTCCCCAAAAAGCTGTATGCCGATTTTGCCGCCAGCGTGATGGCCCCCGTGGACCGTTACCTGGAGACGCTGTCGGGAGACGTCAGCTGGTTCTGTAAAAAATTCGATTATCGCTACGGGGAAGAGCCGTGGTACAACTCGAAGGATTCGGTCGAGCGCGCCATTGCTTTTCTTAGCGGTAAAGAAAGGTGAGCTATGATCATTGAGCGTCTTTCCATCGGGCACTTCGGCAACCTCTCGGACGTCACGCTGACGCTCGGGCCGCGGCTGAATGTGATCGTTGGTAATAACGAGTCGGGCAAGAGCACGGTAGCCGCCTTTATCCGTTATATGCTGTACGGCTTCGGCACGCAGTCGACGGGCGGCGATATGCCCGAGCGTGAGAAGCGCGTCAGCTGGACCGCCTCCTCGGCCGAGGGCTCGATGGAGTTTTCTCTCGAGGACGGCCGCCGCTTCCGCATCGAACGTGAGACCGTGGCCACCGCGCAGGACGGCCGTGTCAGCTACCGCGAGGACAGCCGCCTTGTCGACCTTACCGACGGGAGCGTGGCCCGCTTTCGCTCCCTGCCGGGCGAGGAATTCTTCTCGGTGCCCGAGCAGGTCTATCTGAACACCGCCTTCTTCGACCAGTTCTCGGCCTCTCGCGTCCATGAGGGCGAGATGACGGCCGCTATGGAGAATATCCTTTTCTCGGGCGATGAGCGCGTCAGCTCACAGCGCGCCCTGCGCGCGCTCAACGAGGCGCGCAGCTCGCTCTCGCACCAGAGTGGTGTCGGCGGCGCGATCGCCGAGCTCGATGCCCAGAGCGATGCCGTCCGCACGCGCCTTTCGCAGGCGATCCGCCTCAACGCCCAGATCCACAGGACCGAGACCGAGCTGCATAAGCTCTCGGTCAAGATCGCCGAGGCCGAGCGTGAGCGCGACCGTCTCGAGGGCATCGACCGCGACTACCGCAACTACCTGACGATTTGCACCTTCGACCGCCTACATAAGGACGAGAGTGCCTACGCCGCCCTCGCTGCCGAGCACGAGAAGCTCCGCCGTGACAACGAGAAGGACGGCTTTCTTCCCAACGAGGACTATCTCTCCGCCCTCGTCACCGCCGAGCGCGTGACCGAGATCTCGCGGCAGAATTATCTCCGCAGCGCCGAAAAGCTCCGGAGCGTCAAGAGCGAAACGGCCCTCTCGCCCGAGGCCGAGGAGCTTCTTGTCGCCATTGAGTCAGCGGGCGGTGAGACCGCGGTGGAGACCGAGTACACGGCGCACCACCGTTCGGCACGTCTTTTCCGCGTGCTGGCCTGGCTCTTTGCTTCGCTCGCCGTCATCCCCCTTTCGCTCGGTGCCTTCCTCATTCGCCCCCTTGTGCTCTCGCCCGGCACGGCGCTTCTCGTGCTGGCGGCGCTCACCATGGGGGTGCTGTCCGTTCTCTTTTTTCGCAACCGCCGCCGCGCCCTCCGCGCGATCGCCACGCTCTGCCGCCGCTTTGACGCCGCCTCGGGCGCCGATCTGCTTTGCAAGCTGAAAAGCGTGGCGCACAGCCAGCGTCTCCTCGCCGAGCGCCGCGAGAGCATTCTCCGCGCCGAGGAGAACGCCGACATTTCGCTCCAAAACCTCGAAACTCTCCGCCGTGAGCTTTCCGCCCTCGTCTCGAAGTGGAAGGGGGAGCACCGCCTCGGTGCGCCCGATGAGGTCGTGGCCGCCATCAGCCAGGAGGCCCGCGCCTTCCTCGCCGAGGACCGTCGCCTATCCGGGGAGGTGGCTGAGGCCCGTGGTAAGGTCATGGCCCTGCGCGCCGAGCTCGAGGGCGTGAGCGAGATCGCCATTCGCGGTCTCGTCTCTCCCGAAAAGCGCGAGGCGATGAAGCGCATCAACTACAAGGTCATTCAGGAGGGCCTCACCTACTACCGCGGCACCTACGACAGTCTGCAGGCCTCCTACCGCGCCCTGCTTGACGAGCTGGACGGCTACCGCCGCGAGGCCAAAAATCCCGCCGAGCTCCGTATGGAGTTTGCCGCGATGGAGGAGCGCACCAAGGTGCTGCGCCGCCGCTTCCGCGCCTACGGCATCGTTTCGGACGCGATCAACAGCGCCTCCGACCGTCTCCGTGCCGAGATCTCGCCCCGCCTTTCGGAGTATGCGGGCGGCCTTCTCTCGCTCGCCTCGGACGGACGCTACGAAAAGCTTGAGGTCAGCAACCGCCTCGCCATGTCCTATGACGACCGCGGTACTCTCCGCCCCCTGCCGGGAATGAGCGGCGGCACGAGCGAGATCGCCTATATCGCCCTGCGCCTTGCGCTTGTCGATATGCTCTATAAGGAAAAGCCCCCCCTCTGCTTTGACGAAAGTCTGGCTCACCAGGACGACGGCCGCACCGAGAGCATTCTGCGAATGCTGGACGGTGCCGGCACAGCCGAGGGCTGGCAATGCCTCTTTTTTGCCTGTCACGACCGTGAGGCGGCGATCGCTGCCCGCGTTTCGGAGGGCGCCAACTGTATTACGCTTGAAAGGAGTACCGCACCGTGAGTAAGATCCTTGTGTTTGGCCCTGCCCGCGTTGTGGAAACGCTCTCTCTCCCTCATCTGCCCGAGGGCGAGAGCATGGAGGGTACCGCGTATGAGACGGTGCTCGGCGGCCAGGGGGAGACCGTGGCCGTGGCGCTCGCCCGCCTTGGCGTGCGAAGCGTATTCTCGGGCCGTGTGGGGGACGATTCGGGCGGTAAGCGCCTTGTGCGCCTTCTCGATACGGCGGGCGTTGACCTTTCGACCTTCCACGTCGACCGCTCGGCGCAGACGGGGCACCTTATCCGTGAGCTGACGCCCGAGGGGCGTTGCCGCCGCATCGTCTTTGGCGGTGCCTGCCGCCGCCTTACCGAAGAGGAGATCAAAAACGCCTTCCTCACCGCCCCCGACGCCGCCTGCGCCTCGGCCGAGCTTTCCCCCACCCAGCTCGTCCGCATCGCCGATGCCGCCCGTGACCGCGGCATTCCCTTTTTTCTCCTGCATACCGCGGGCGAGGGGACGCCTCCCGCGCTTTCGGCTCTTGAGATCTTCGTGACCGACGAGGCCACCGCCGAGGCCATAACGGGGCTCCGCCCTGGCAATGCCGACAGCTGTCTGCAGACCGCCATCGAGCTTCAAAAACGCATCGCCGCCCGCTATTACGTCATTCGTCTCGGCGAGCGCGGCGCCTTCCTCTACGACGGCGTCTATTGCCATATGGTCAATTCCTACATCGTCCGTGAGACCGATGAGCGCGGCGCCGACGAGGCCTTCTTTGCCGCACTCATCGCCGAGTATATGCGCCCCGAGCGGGAGATCCTGCCCGCCCTTTCCTATGCGGCCGCCGCTGCGGCGCTGGCCGTCACCCGTGCGGGAGAGGCCGCCTCGATGCCCACCGCCGAGGAGCTGTTCTCCTTTCTTGAGAGGAATTGATGACAAGTAATCTTTACGAAATCGACGGTACGCCCCGCGGCGTTACCATTGTCGGCCCCACGGCCTCGGGCAAAACGGCGTTCTCGATCCGCGTAGCGACCGCGCTCTCGGGTGAGATCCTCAGCTGCGACTCGATGCAGATCTATCGCGGTATGGATATCGGCACCGCCAAGGCAACGGCGAAGGAGCGCGCCGCCGTACCGCACCATCTTCTCGATCTTGTTGACCCCACCGCCTCCTTCAGCGCCGCCGACTACGCGGTAGCCGCCCTCGGCGCCGTGCGCGAGGTGCTCTTGCGCGGGCATCTGCCCATCTTTTGCGGTGGCACGGGGCTTTATCTTGAGGCCGCGCGGCTGGGCCGCCACGCCGATCTGCCGCCCGTTCCTCCCACGATCCGCGAGGAGCTTTCGCGTGAGGCCGAGGAGCGGGGGAGCGAGGCGATGCACGCCGCTCTTGCCGCGTGCGATCCCGTCTCGGCCGCCGAGATCCACCCCCATAACGTGCGGCGCGTCTTGCGCGCGCTGGAGATCCATCGTGCCACGGGCCGCCCGAAAAGCGCGTGGGACGCCGACAGCCGCGCGCTGCCGCCCGCCCTCTCGCTTCTCGTTTTCGGTCTCTTTCCCACCGACCGCGCCGCCCTCCACCGCCGCATCGACCGCCGCGTGGACGCGATGATGCGCGAGGGACTTTACGAGGAGGTCAGGACCCTTTACGAGGCGGGAGCCCTTGCCGAGGGAACGACCGCTGCTCAGGCCATCGGCTACAAGGAGCTTCTTGCCGCTATCCGCGGTGAATGCACCGTGGCCGAGGCGGTGGAGGAGATCAAGATCGCCACCCATCGCTACGCCCGTCGCCAGCTCACCTGGTTCCGTGCCACTCGGGGGCTCGTTCCCCTCGCCTGTGACGAGCGCGGCGTAACGCCCGAGGCCGAGGAGCGTGCCATGACTTTGATCCGCGAATTTCTTTCCCACCCTTAACACAATAGAGAAAAGAGCACACTATGAAAACAACCGAATGGAAAACCGCTATCCGAAGCGGTACCTCAGCCGACTTCACCCGTCTTTACGGCAATGATCCCACCGCCGTCTCTCGCTTCACCGAGGCGATCGCGGCCTTTGAGGAGAAGTACGGTCGCGACCGTGAGATCGAGATCTTCTCGGTTCCTGGCCGCAGCGAGATCGCGGGCAACCACACCGACCACAACCGCGGCTGCGTGCTGGCGGGCGCGATCGACCGTGACATCATCGCCATTGCCGCGAGAAACGACGACGGCATGGTGCGCGTGCAGAGCGAGGGCTATCGTGAGAACTGCGTTGTCCTCAACCACGCGGCCGACCCGCGCCGCTTTGATCGCTTCGGCTCCGAGGCGCTGGTGGCGGGCGTTGCGGGCGGCTTTCTTGAAAAGGGATACGCCGTCGGTGGCTTTGACGCCTACACCACCACCCGTGTCCTGAAGGGCTCGGGGCTTTCCTCCTCGGCCGCCTTTGAGGTGATGATCGGCACTGTGATGAACCATCTCTATAACGGCGGCACCGTCAAGGCCCCCGAGATCGCCAAGATCGCCCAGTACGCCGAGAACGTGTATTTTGGCAAGCCCAGCGGCCTTATGGACCAAATGGCCTGCGCCGTCGGCGGCTTTGTGTTCATTGACTTTGCCGATCCCGACCGCCCCGTCATCGAGCCGATCGACTTCTCCCTGACCGAGGCGGGCTACGCGCTGGCCATCATCAATACGGGCGGCAGCCACTCCGACCTCAATGACGATTACGCGTCGGTCCCCGCCGAGATGCGCGCCGTCGCCTCCTACTTCGGCCGCGAGGTGCTCCGCGGTGTCACCGAGGACGAGATCCTTGGCAACGCGGCGATCCTGCGCCGCACCGTCGGTGATCGCGCGATCCTGCGCGCCCTCCACTTTGTCCGTGAAAACGACCGCGTTCTTAGGCAGGCCGCCGCTCTCCGCGCGGGCGATATCCCTACGTTCCTGGCAGGGGAGCTGGCCTCGGGTCGCTCGAGCTTTGAATACCTCCAGAACGTCTATACCAACAAGAACGTGAGGGAGCAGGGGCTCTCGCTGGCCCTCTGCCTCACCGAGGGCGCCCTTGCGGGGCGTGACTGCGCGTGGCGCGTCCACGGCGGCGGCTTTGCGGGCACGATCCAGACCTTTGTCAAGCGGGAGCTGGCAGGATCCTACGCCGCTCTGATGGACTCGGTGTTCGGCAAGGACGCCTGCATGCTCCTCTCGATCCGCCCCGAGGGCGCCGTCCGTATCGCCCCGTAACCGCGTACCAAAAACGGTACATACCCCTTGGTATAATCAAAGTGTAAATAAAGTTAAGGAGTATAGAAATGGCTACGAAGAAAACCACCAAGCCCACCGCCACCGCGGAGGGCAACGATAAAAAGGCGGCACTTGAGACCGCCCTCTCCCGCATCGAGCGCGATCTCGGCAAGGGCACCATCATGCGCCTCGGCGAAAACGCCGCCATGAACGTCAGCGCCGTCTCCACGGGCTTGATGACGCTTGACCTCGCCCTCGGCATCGGCGGTGTCCCGCGCGGCCGTGTCGTTGAGATCTACGGGCCCGAGTCCTCGGGTAAGACGACGGTCGCCCTCCACGTCATTGCCGAGGTGCAGAAGGCGGGCGGTGAGGCCGCGTTCATCGATGCCGAGCACGCCCTTGACCCCGTGTACGCCAAAAAGCTTGGCGTTGACATCAACAATCTTCTCGTCTCCCAGCCCGACTGCGGTGAGCAGGCGCTGGAGATCGTGGAGGCCCTCGTGCTTTCGGGTGCCATTGACGTTGTGGTCGTCGACTCGGTCGCGGCTCTCGTTCCCCGTCAGGAGATCGACGGCGATATGGGCGACTCCCACGTCGGTCTGCAGGCGCGTCTGATGTCGCAGGCGATGCGCAAGCTCTCGGGCGCAATCTCCAAGACCAACTGCGTCGTTATCTTCATCAACCAGCTCCGCGAGAAGGTCGGCGTGATGTACGGCAACCCCGAGGTCACGACGGGCGGCCGCGCGCTGAAGTTCTATTCCTCGGTGCGTATCGAGATCCGCAAGACCGAGAGTCTCAAGAACGGCAGCGACGTCTACGGCAACCGCGTGCGCTGCAAGGTGGTCAAGAATAAGGTGGCTCCCCCCTTCAAAACGGCGGAGTTCGATATCCTTTACGGCCACGGCATCTGCAAATCGGCCGAGGTGCTTGACGTCGGCCTGAAGCTCGGTCTCCTCGAAAAGAGCGGTGCTTGGTTCTCGTACGACGGCCAGCGCATTGGTCAGGGCAAGGACAAGGCCCGCCTGTTCCTCGAGGGCAACCCCGATATCATGGCGGCTCTTGAGGAAAAGATCAAGGAAAAATACTCGTCGCTCGATCCCGACGAGCCGATGCCCGAGGGGGACGAGGAGGACGAGTTTGACCTCCGCGAGTTCGGCGACGAGGAATAAGCGTGCCCACCGTTCTTTCGGTCGGCTCACGCCCCCGTGCCCCCGTGCTCATCACGCTTCGGTATGAGGACGGGGGCGAGCCGAGGTGCTACGCCATCACCGAGAAGGAATACCTCGCCCTCGGCGCCCCTGCCGTTGGCACCGACCTTTCGGAGGAGGAGGCCGAGCGCCTCGCCGCGCTCGATGAGCGCCACCGCGCCCGTGCCGCCGCCGCCCGTATCCTCGCGGCGGGGGACAACAGCGCCCACGCTCTCACGCAAAAGCTCCGCACCCGCGGCTTTTCCGCCCCCGTGGCAGAGGCGACCGCCCGTGAAATGGCCGAGCGCGGCTATCTCCGTGAGGGCGACCAGCTGGAGCGCGCCGTTATCCTTGCGGTCAACAAAAAGCTGTGGGGACGGGGGCGTGTCATCGCCGCCCTCACCGCCAAGGGCTATGCCCGTGAGGAGATCACGGCCACTCTCGACCGCCTCGCCGAGAGCGGCGAGATCGACCTCAAGGAGGCGCGCCGCCGCCTCTTGGAGAAGTACGCCGCGGCCGATCTCCCAAAGCGCCGCGCCGCCCTCTACCGCTACGGTCACATCGACGAATAACAAAAAGCACCGCCCATCGGGCGGTGCTTTTTTTGTACGCATTGCGTTTTTTCAATCTGTTGTAAACAAAACCTTTCAATATTAGGCGTCCTCGGACGTC
>JAFVYX010000280.1 GCA_017500625.1 Clostridia bacterium
CGTCCACGCAGGCGCTGCGGCACTCGGGGTAGCGGTGCAGGGTGCCCGTCGCGTTCGTGTGGTGAGTGGCCAGGCGCAGACCGTAAGGCATCAGGCGCTCGATGTCGGTGGGCTCGGCCTCACTGTGCGCCACCGAGAAGACCGCTGCGGGATTCTTCTCCTTGACGTAACGGACAAAATCGAGGATCCCCTCGCGCTCGGGCGCCACGCACCACACGCGGGCAATGTCGTAGGCGGCGTCCACCACGGGCGCAAAGCGCTCACGGCAAACGGCGTCGCGCCACGGGTTGTTCTCGCGATTGCAGCCGTAATCGGGATTGAGGTAGGGCGCCTCCATATAAAGGCCGATGATGTTCTTGGCCCGTCCCGATGCCATCGCCTCGCGAATGAGCGCCACCTGCGCCACCAGCTCCTCGGCGGTCGCACTGAAATAGAGCGCGGGCATCACGTCGGTCACGCCGTGAGCAAGAAGCGTAGCGGCAGCGCGGCAGGGGTCCTCGGTAAAGAAGACCTCACCGTCGGCGTGGGTATGAATGTCGATAAGACCGGGGCCGACGTAGCCGCCCGCCAGGTCGCGGACCTCACAGCCGTCGGTCGGCAGCTCCTTGCCGTAATCGGCAATGCGACCGTTCTCCACAATGAGGGTAGCCCCCCTCACGATGTGGTCGGTCATAACAAGATTGGCGTTAGTAAGAGCCAGCTTCATAATGATCACCTCATACGATCCGACAGGATCTTTTGTACTGTGTGGGCGTCATGCCCGTGTGCTTTTTGAATATCGCGGAAAAATAATGCGGATTGGAAAAGGCCAAAAGCTCGGAGATCTCGCCGAAGTTCTTGTTGGTCTCGCGAATGAGTCGCTTGGCCTCGTTGATCTTCATCATACCGAAGTAGTCGATGATCGAGTCGCCGCATACCCGCGTGAAATATCGCGAGATGTAGGTCTTGCCGAACGAGAGGGCGCGCGCCATCTCCTCCATCGTAAAGCGCGAATAGAGGTGGTCCTCCATAAACGCAATGATCCGCAGGGCGAAGGGATCGGTGACGATCTCCTTCGGGAAGAACATTCTTTGCGGCGGCGCATAGCGGTCGTCGCTCCTGATGATCTCAATGAGCATCAGCTCAAGGCGCAGGCGCACCGTCTGCTCCCCACCAAAAAGCGGCTCACGGCAGAGGCGAAGGGGCTGCATACGGGGGTTGTTGAAGGTCAGCTCAAAGGTCTCGGTGGCCTCGTGAAGAATGGCCGAGATGTGCTGCTTGACCGCCATGGACGCCACGAGGCGCCGCCCCTCAAAGTAGCGCTCGCGGGGGAGCGTGAGGTGAAGGTGATGATGAAGATGTTGGGGGCAATGCCCTTGACCAGCTCCAGCATGTGTACCTCATTCGGCTTGTGGAAGTATAGCTCTCCCTGATGCAGGCAGAGGTGCCGTCCGTCGGCCACCACGCCGCATTCGCCGCGGTCAACGAAAACAAGCTCCCACGGCTCGTGCGCCTCGGGCTCGTCGCGGAAGGAATCGTCAAATTCAAAATAGTGGATCGAGGTGATCGCATCGATCTTTACCCCGTCGCGGGGGTACTGCGTTACTTCAGTCATGGTATCAGCGTACAGTATAATGCGCCCGTAAGTACATTATATACGATTCTTGTCCTTTCTGCGTACAATATCACGCCTATTTTGTATAAAAAACAAACGAATGTATAAAAAAGATACAAAAGCGTACGTTCAGGCCTCGAGAATGCGGATCCCCATCTCGCGGAGCGCCGCTTTGGCCTCGCCGTCCTCGGCACCGCAGGTGACAAGCGTTCCGATCTTAGTGACGTCGGTGATGCGGGCAAAGGCGCTGCGACCAAGCTTTGTGCCGTCCGCCGCCACGATGACGGAGGAGGAGGACTCGATCATCTTCCGCGCGAGCGCCGCCTCGTTGGCGTAGTAGAGGGTCAGCCCTGCTTCGGGGCTGATCCCGTCCACCGAAAGAATGCACTTGGTGGCGTGATACCGTTCGATCTGGCGCTCGGCATCGGGGCCGTGGGTGAATTGGTACTTGGAGTCCAGCTCTCCCCCAAGCAGGATCACGTGGAAGGAGGAGTAGAGCGCCGCCTCGTTGGCGTTGGGGAGCGAGTTGGTGACGATGCTGATGTTGC
>JAFVYX010000281.1 GCA_017500625.1 Clostridia bacterium
CCAGGCGGTCGGAGCCGGCGGTCTCGGTGGCCTCGGCCTCTTCGACGGTGTCATAGGCGGCCACGATGGCGTCCCAGAAGTCCTGGGCGGCATAAGGGTAAGACTGTCCGGCGTGGTATTTTCTGTCTCATAGCATCGGCCAAGGTAGGCGATACCGGAGGATCCGATATACGCTGCACTTACCCCCGAGCGCTCAAGAAGGCCAACGAGCATTCTGGCCGTTGTGGTCTTCCCCTTGGTGCCTGTGATCCCGACAAGAGTGAGTGTGGAGGCGGGATCTCCATAATAGCGCGAGGCGATCCTTGCCATACTCTTTTCCGCATTCTCAGTAAAAAGAACGGCGGCATCGTCCCCCACCTTCAACGGTCGCTCCGCTACGAAGCAACGGCAGCCGCGGCGATAGGCCTCAGCGGCAAAGTCATGCCCATCGTAACGCGATCCGGGTAAGCAAAAAAAGAGGGAATCGGGTCCTGCGCTGCGGGAGTCGTGCGTCAGACCGACAACACGGCGATCTCCTATGGCTCGCTCTCGTAACCACCCGGGCTCAGTCTGCAAAAGCGCATCGAAGGTCACCGGCCGCCACCTCCCCTTTCAATGCCCCGCCGCATGCTGTGACGGCGCGCCTTGCCAACGCGTCAAGAGCATCAATCGTTTTTGGGGGGAGCTCCTCGGAAAAAGCCACGGAAATTTCTGTACAGGCAAGGGCCACCATATCCGCACCACGCGAAAAAAGCTCATCGCAATATGAGGTATACGCCTCTCTCAGTATCCTCTCGCCCGCCTTTTGGCGGTAGATCAAGGTGTCGAGTCCCTCCCCGTCCTCTGTGTGAATGCATTCCATACCGTACCGAAGACAGGCCGCCTCATAAAGAGCGGCCCGTCGTGTCCCCGTCGTGGTCAGCACGCCAAGTCGCGTCGCCCCCTCTTCCCTGGCGCGAAGCACGGCAAGACACGGCATATCCAAAAGCTCGGTCTCCGCCACGCTTTTCAAGGCGGGAAGGTAGGCGTGTGCCGTATTGCAGGGTATGGCAATCACCTCGGCACCGCACGATTCGAGAAGTGAAATTCCAAGGGAAAGGCGCGACAGGGGCGAGTCACCGCGCCCCGTGAGGTGGGCGGTACGGTCGGGAATCGTATTATCGCTCCACAAAAGGACCGAGAGATGGGCACCGTCACTCTCCGCATCGGTCAAGGATATTACTCTTTTGTAAAAATGCGCGCCGGCCAAGGGCCCCATTCCCCTAAGGATCCCCAGTGTCCTCATAGTCCCTCCCGCAGAAGACGAGCGCTCCGCTTGCGGATCCTGCGCTCATGCTCAAGCAAAAACAGACGTCGCCAGAGATTTTTCCTGAGGTCGGCCCGCTGACCGAGTGCCGATACGCTGCGTCCCGTAGCAGCCAGCGCACGCACACGCTCCCGAAGCTCCTTGTCGGCGATCCCCGCCTCAACGACCGAAAGGGGAACACTATGCCAAAGCACCTCGCGATGGCTGACAAAGCACGGCGGATCCTCGTTTTCCAAGCGATCCGCAAGGATCAGAGAGGCGGGATTGCACCCTGCCGCCAGCATATAATGGTTGCTTCTTCCCTGGCGGAGATTCATTTCAAGCACAAGATATCCGCCGCGCCTCTTGTCAAAAAGAAGGTCAAAGTTGGCAAAGCCGCAATATCCGATCTCTTCAAGGAAGCCCAGAAGCTTTTTACAGATCGGGGGCGGCGCCGCTGTGAGGATCGCCGCATGATTTCCAAGACCGCGAGGCGTATGCTCTTCGAGAAGCACACGCCCGAAAACGGCGGCCTTGACCTTGGCGAAGCGGTTGCAGTATACCGTCAGCACATAATTGTCGGTGTCCTTTACGGGAATCCTTTCCTGTAAGAGTAAAGGGGCGCGGTATCCCGCCTTACGGATCCTTTGGCGGATCGCCTCGGCCTCCGCCCGCGTTTCGGGAAACCAGACCTTGCGCATTCCGCGGAAGGGGTGGTGCCAATACTCCTCGCTATTGGTGGGCTTTAGGACGGCGGGATAGCAAAAGGGGACGCTTTCCGGAATCGCCTCTTCCCCCTCAATCACCAGGGTACTCGGGGTAGGAACCTCCCTCCTCTTCATTTCCTCAATAATATCCTCTTCAGCCTTTAAATAGGCATCCCTTGGTATTTCACCGATGCTGCCGTCCGTCGTGACTACGATCCCGACGGTGGAGTGCTCGCGTATGACCTTTTGCGTACCGATGGA
>JAFVYX010000282.1 GCA_017500625.1 Clostridia bacterium
CCTCCTCGGGAGTTCCCTGCTCCTCAATGATGCCGCCCGCCATAAAGACCACGTGGTCGGCAACGCTCCTGGCAAACTCCATTTCGTGCGTGACGATGATCATGGTGTGGCCGTCACGGCGAAGATCGCGAATGACGCGCAGGACCTCGCCCGTCAGCTCGGGGTCAAGGGCGCTGGTCGGCTCATCAAAGCAGAGGATATCGGGCGAGAGCGCAAGGGCGCGGGCAATGGCCACGCGCTGGCACTGTCCACCCGACAGCTGGTGGGGGTAAAGCTCCGCCTTTTCGGCAAGGCCGACGTTCGCAAGCAAGTCGTCCGCGGCGGCACGGGCCAGCTTTTGCAGCTCGTGCTTTTGCGCGCGCGGCAGGCGGCGCACCCCCATCTCACGGGAGAGGGCCTCGGCACGGCGCAGGTAGAGGGGCATGGCGATGTTCTCACGCGCCGTGTACTGCGGAAACAGGTTGAAGGACTGAAACACAAGGCCAAAGCGCAAGCGTTTTTCGCGCGTTTCGGCATCGGTGTAGGTAACGTCGGCATTGAAGATCTCGTCACCGTCCACGGTGATGGTGCCGCCGTTTGGTGTTTCCAGGAAATTGAGGCAGCGCAAAAAGGTGGTCTTACCGCCGCCCGAGGAGCCGATGATGGCCACGACCTCACCACGCTCCATCGAGAAATCGATGCCGCGCAGGACTCTGGTCTCGCCAAAGCTTTTTTGAATGTTTTTGACCTCTAAGAACGCCATAGCTTACACCTTAAAATACGAGAGCTTTTTCTCGGCCTTTCCAAAGAGAATGGTGAGCACGCCGACAAAGATCAGGTAGAACACCGCCGTGTAGAAAAGGGGCCAGATCATGGCACGGGCCGTAAACTTTTCGGCCACCTTGATGATCTCCACCACCATAATGACACGGGCCAGCGCCGTATCCTTGACAAGGGTAATGATCTCATTCCCCATCGGCGGGATGATGCGCTTGACGACCTGAAGAAGCGTGACGCGGAAGAAGATCTCGCCCTTCGTCATACCGAGGACACGGCCCGCCTCGGTCTGGCCGAAGGGGATCGCCTCAATGCCTGCACGGTAGATCTCGGAGAAATAGCACGCGTAGTTGATGACAAACGCGATGATCGCCGCCATAAAGCGGCTGGCGATCGGCACGCCGAACACAAAACCGGGAACATAAAAAACGACAAAGATCTGGAGCATCAGCGGCACGCCGCGGATGATCCAGACAATTGTCTTAAAGACCGCCTTAACGGGAGCGAGCTTGGACATCGTCCCGAAGGAAATGAGGAGCCCCAAAGGAAGGGCTAACACGAGTGTTAGCCCAAAGATCGAACAGGTCGTTCCGAATCCTTCGAGGAGAGCTAAGGTAACCTCCCAGAAAAGCGACATATCAGTTGGCAGTCTTCTTGGCCATGAGCGAGTCGGTCACGCGGACGTTGTACTTGGTGGCGAGGCGCTCGATCTCACCCTCGTTCAAAAGCTCAACAAGAGCTTCGTTGATCTTCTCATCCAGATCGCCGCCCTTCCGGCAGCCGATGGAGTAGACCTCCTTCTCGATCTCAATGGCCTCAACGATCGCCAGCGAGGCATAGTCACCGTTGCCAACGATGTTCTCAGCAAGCAGACGGTCAACCACCGCGAACTGGGCGGCGCCGGACATGACCTCACGGAAGGTGTCGGTCTGCACGGGGACGTCAACGTAAACGGTGGTAACGCTCTTGGCGTAGGTCTCACCGGCGCTACCGGCCTCGGCCGTACCCTTCTTGCCGGCCAGCGAGTCAGCGGAGGTGTACTGAGAAAGGTTCTCGGCCTTTACAACGATGCACTGGGCGTTGTCCAGGTAGGCGTACGAGAAGTCGACCTTCTCCGAGCGCTCAACCCCGTCGGAATCCTTGGCGTTGGACGTAAAGCCGTTCCAGATGCAGTCGATCGCACCGGAATCCAGCTCCATGTACTTCTGACCCCAGTCGATCTCAATGAACTTGACCTTCATACCCAGCTTATCGGCCACAAGCTTGGCAAGCTCGGTATCAAAGCCAACGAAATCACCGGTGCCGTCATCACCGTCAAGCACGTCACCGTCATTGTCATAGAAGTTCATCGGCGCGTACACGGTATAGCCGACCTTCAGCGTGGGGCCGCAGGAGGCAAGGGCGAGAACGCAGCCCGTGAGCATCACGACGGCCAAAATGAGAGAAAGGAGCTTTTTCATAACAGAATACCTCTTTTTGTTTTATTGCATCGCTTTAACGCGTTAAAGCGATGCTTGAATGCTCTATCATTTTACCACGCTAAAGTGCGCTTGTCAAGGGGGATTTCAAAAATAAATGAAAAAGTTTTGGGGGCGGCTTTTCCCCGTTTGCAAAGGCAAGCGAGCCAACGCTCCCGGGGGGACAGGCGCGCGCGTGCGCGCCACGGGCGGGCGTTGCGGGCGCATCTATTAATGAAATGGCGCGTAAGGAAAGGGTGCGAGGCCAAGAAAAAACAGCCGCAAGGTGCGGCTGTTTTTGTTTAGTTTTCTTTACAAGCTTCGATCGGAGAGGCAATGGGTAGCTCAAACCAGAAGGTGCTGCCCTCCCCAACGGTGCTGTCAACGCCGTAGCGGGCGCCGTGGAGGCGGAAGCACTCCCGCACGATCGAGAGGCCAAGGCCGCTGCCGACGACACTGCGCGCGTGGTTGCCGCCCGCGCGGTAGTAGCGCTCCCAGATGCGCTCACGCTCCTCGGGAGGGATCCCCTCGCCGCGATCGGCGACCTCAACACGGACGTAGGGCTCCCGGCGAACGATCGTCAGCGCGATCTCACGGCGGTCGCCCGAATAGTTGACGGCGTTATCGAGAAGGTTGCGAAGGGCCTGCCCGAGGCGGCTCTTGTCGCCCGTGACGCAGCAACCCTCCTCGATGCGGACGTCAAGGGCAAAGCCCTCACGCGCAAGGAGAGGCGCATACTCTGCGATCACCTCACGACCGAGATCGGAGAGCGAGAAGCGCTCGGGGGTGAAAGGAACGCCCTCCTTACCATAGCGCGAGAGTGCGACAAGGTCACCGACCATCGTCGAAAGGCGCTTGGCCTCGTCGATAATGACCTGCATATTTTCGGGGGTGTTCTCGCCCTTGATATCGCGCATGACCTCGGCGTATCCGACGATCATCGTGAGGGGGGTGCGGAGATCGTGCGAGACGTTGGCGATCAGCTCGCGCTGGAGCGTCTCCACCTTGCCAAGCTCGATGGCGGCATCGGCCAGGGTTTCGGAAAGCTCGCGCACCTCGCGGTAGCCGTCCTCGCGGTAGTCCTCGGGGTAGGTGCCCCTCGGCAGACGGCGGGCGGCCACGTTCAGCTTGGAGAGCGGACCGGCGATGCGCCGTGAGAGCAGGTAGGCAAGGAGCGCCGAAAGGAAAAGAAGGACGAGCGTAAGGACGAGGAGCTGACTCCTGAGGACACTCACGGTACCCTCGATCGGCTCGAGCGAGGTATCAATGAGAAGAAAGAGGGCACGGTCGCCATCGGTGGGGAGAAGGCGGGCGTAGACGAGGCGCTCGTCGATCACGCGACCGTCATAGTCGGTACCGTCCTCCATTTCCCAAGCGAAGCGATAGTCTCCCTCTCGGAGCTGAAAGCGCGTCCATACCCCCTCGCCCTCCTCGGCGGCATCGTAGAGCTGGTTGAGCTGGGGGCCGGAGAGGCGGTGAATGACACAGCCAAGCTCACTGTCGACCGAGAGGTAAGTGTCGGCGCGGTTATCCTCCACGATATAGAGACGGACGCACGCCCCCTGCTCGAGAGCCAGGCGCTCGGCCAGGGCCTCGGCCTCCTCGGTATCCGCACGAAGGATCGCCTCGCCCGCCTCGGATAGGCGACGGCGAGCGGATAGGGTATAGAAGCGGTCCAGCAGAACGACCTGAAAGAGCCAGAGGAGAAGCACGGTCACAAGGACAAAAAAGGAGAAATAGGCGAAAAGCTTTCCGCGAAGGCCGAGAGGCGGCCTTTGTCCGTCAGAGCGTTTCATCGAAGCGATAGCCGACGCCGCGGAGAGTGGTGATGTGGGCGCTGTACGCGCCGAGCGACTTGCGGAGCAGCTTAACGTGGGTATCGAGCGTACGGTCGACCCCAAAGAAATCGTAGCCCCAGACCTCGGTGATGAGGCGCTCACGCGTGAGGGCCACGTTCTTATTGCGGATCATATAAAAGAGCAGGTCGTACTCCTTGGGGGAGAGGGGGAGCGGTACGCCGTCCGCCGTGACGATGCGCGCCGTCATATCGACGGTAAGGCCGCCAAAGGTATAGACCTCCTTGCTCTCGGTGGGGGTGGGAGCGGTGACCTCACAGCGCTTTAAGATCGCCTCGGCACGGAGCATCAGCTCCCGCGGTGAAAAGGGCTTGACCACGTAATCGTCGGCGCCGCACTCGAAGCCGTTGATCCTGTCGTATTCCTCGCCGCGCGCCGAGAGAAACAGCACGGGCACACGTGAGAATTTGCGGATCTCGCGGACGGCGGAAAAGCCGTCAAGCTCGGGCATCATAATGTCCATAATAACAAGGTCGGGGGCTGAAGCGCGCACCGCGCGTACGGCCGCCATACCGTCCTCGGCCTCGCTGACCGTGTGACCGCCGAACTCGGCGTACTTGCGGATCAGAGTGCGGATCGGTGCCTCGTCGTCTACAATGAGAAGATGTGCCACAGTCGTGCCTCCCTGTCAATTGAAGTCGATGTCTCCCGTATTCTCGGACGTTGAGGGCTCCTCGGGCGTCAC
>JAFVYX010000283.1 GCA_017500625.1 Clostridia bacterium
ATCATCACCTACCACTCTCCCATCGACCTTGACGGAGATGGCAGGATCGGTGACATCAACACCCACCGTATCGTCGCCATTGAGGGGAACTCCTACGTCACAAAGGGCGACAACAACCTTCTCCGTGATAATGAGGGCGATCACCCCTACGTCGTCTATTACACCGACGTCATCGGTGTTGTGGACCCCGAGGACCGCATTGGCGGTCTTGGCGGCGTAATCGCCTTTCTCCATTAGTCTCTCGGCTTTTACCTTAGCATCGTTCTTCCCCTGGCCCTGTTCTTCCTTTACGAGCTTTACTGCTTCATTTCGGTGATCGTTTCGACCCGTGCGCAGAAGGCCCCGATCTCGGCCGAGACCGAGGAGGAGATCAAGCGCCGCGCGATCGAGGAATATCTCCGTCAGCAGGCGGCCGCAGCCGAAGAAAAGCCGGAGGACGCAACGGCCGAGAATGACGCGGACGAAAACAAATAAAACACAGCGTGAAACGCACACCTAACAAAGGGCGGTGATACTATGGGGGGCTTCCTTGATTGGTTTTTTGCCTTCTTGACCACGATGATCGGCGGAGTTTTCAAGATCATCTCCGGCATCTTCGGCGGTATTTTTCAGATATTCAACGTGGGGGACTACCTCGCACAGTTCAACGATTACAAGGCGGGCTTTGGCGTTCTTGACTGGATCCTCAGCATCGTGGCCTTTCTTCTCGTTATGGCGATCTGGGGCATCGTCATCTTTATGCTCGTTCTCCTTATCCGCAAGTACGTCCGCTTCCGTCGCTCGGCGGTGGGCAGTGAGGAGCTCCTCGAGGAGGTCGCCAAGCTGCACAGAGACGTTTTGCGCCTGACCAAGGAAAAGGAGCGTATTCTTGCCCTCAAGATCGGGGAGACGGCCGTTTCGGTCGATGAGCTGAACGCGATCTTCAGCGAGGAGGACGAGGAGACCGCCACCTCGGGTACTGAGACGACCGAGGACACCGAGGCGGTGATCGGCGAGCTTGTGCCGCGCTTCACCCGCCTTGACGCTGTGGATAAGAAGTATCAGTATTACGTTCCGCCCGTCTACCGTGAGGGCTTTACGCTCGAGGACCTCTGCCGCGACTTCCGCAACTTTGCCTGCTCGCGCATGGGGCTCTATTACGAGGAGAAGGTGGTAAGAACTCTCTTTGCTGGCCTCGCCTCGACCAAGCTGATCCTTCTGCAGGGTATTTCGGGTACAGGTAAGACCTCGCTGCCGTACGCCATGGGTAAGTTCTTTGAGAACGATGCCACCATCGTGTCGGTCCAGCCGTCCTGGCGCGACCGCACCGAGCTTTTTGGCTACTACAACGAGTTCTCAAGGCGCTTCAATGAGACCGAGGTGCTCCGCACCATTTACGAGGCCGCCTGGAACGACGACGTCAACGTCATCATTCTTGACGAGATGAACATCGCCCGTGTGGAGTATTACTTTGCCGAGATGCTGTCCATTATGGAAATGCCCGACCCCAACGAGTGGCGCATTGAGATCGTTCCCTCGTCGTGGGAGAACGATCCCGTCAAGCTCACCGACGGCAAGCTCCGCATTCCCCAGAACATCTGGTACATCGGCACCGCGAACAATGACGACTCGACCTTCTCGGTCTCGGATAAGGTCTATGACCGTGCGCTGACCATCAACATCGACAACAAGGGCATTCCCTTTGAAGCGCCCGACACACCGCCCTCACGCATCAGCTTCTCGTCGGTGGAGGCACTTTACCGCCAGGCCGTCCTCGATCATCCGTTGGAAGAACGGTACCTCACTATGATCGAGGATCTGGACTCCTACGTCATCAAAAAGTTCCGTGTGGCGTTCGGTAACCGTATCATGAAGCAGATGAAGGTATTCGTTCCCGCTTACGTGGCCTGCGGCGGCACGGTGGTAGAGGCCATCGACCATATCCTTGCCACCAAGGTCTTCCGTAAGTTTGAGAGCTTGAACCTTGCCCTTATCCGCGATGAGCTGAAGGGCCTCATCAACTATCTTGACACCCTGTTCGGTAAGGGGACGATGGTCTCCTGCATCGAATTCCTTGACAGACTCCAAAGAACCTATTGATCCTCGGAGGGTGAACTTTCGTGAACAAAAAATACGAGGAGCTTCGGGCCAAGGCCTACGCCGCTCTGCGTGCCCTCTCACGGGAATGTGAGGATTACAGGGAGGCGCAGATGCTGGTCGGCTCGGCGGAGACCGAGGCATCTCTCCGCCGCCGAACGGTACGGCGGAGCATAGACACCGAGTGGGTGGAGAGGATCGAGGCGGCTATGCCCGCGCTCGATGCCATCATTCGCCGCCCCACCGTGGCGATCGAGGACGTGGAGGAGATCCTGCCGATCGAGCTGACACGCCGCGTTTCGGAAAAATCGATCAAGCACCTGGCGCGCCACACCGATATGATCCGTGAGGTCAAGGGGGACGAGGTGATCCCGTCCCGTCTTCTGAACGTCTTCCGCGAGGAAACGCTTCTGACCTACGAGAATCGCTTTATCAACACTCTGCTCCACCGTCTCTCGGCCTTTATCACCATTCGCTACCGTGCCCTTGCGGGCGGCAGCGGCGTGGAAGAGAACTATTGCTTTGAATACAAGACCGAGTTTGAGCACCCCACCGAGGGAGAGGCGGGGGTCCACCGCGCCCGTGTCGGCCTCACCGTTGAGCTGACCTCGCCCCCGTCCGAGACCGCCAAGAGCGAGGCGGAGGCCGAGCTGTGCGCCCGTTACCGTGCGACCTTTGCTCGCATTGAGAAGCTCCACCTCGCGGTGCTTGCCTATCTCTCCTCGCCCTTTGCGCAGGCGCTCGGCCGCAGCTTTGTGCGTCCCCCCGTCATTCGCACCAACGCCATTCTCAAAAACCAGCATTTCAAAAGCTGCCTGCTCCTTTGGGAGTACATCGAGGGCTGCGATAAGGCGGGCTACTCGATGAGCAGCGATGCGTATGCCGAAATGCCGTCGAGCGCCTTCGTCAGCGACCTGTATTCGGCGGTCGCGCTCGAGTACGCCGAGTTCTTCCACGGCGTCGCCGCCGACGATGCCGAGCGCAAGCTCCTGGCGTCCAAGCACGTGGGGGAGATCTATCCCGATTTTTCGTCCGATCTTTCGGAGGAGGAGCTGGAGGATTATCGCGTATACGATTCGGAGTACAAAAAGACCGTACCCGTCTCGCGTCTGATGAACAACAAGAAAAAGCTGTCGGAGGACGAGCGCCGCATTCGTGAGGCCATGATCGTGGCCCTGCGTGCCGACGAGCTTCTGACGGCCGATCTCATCGCCGCCGAGAACGAGGCCAGGCGCCTGGCCGAGGAGCGCCGCGCCGCCGAGGCCGAGCGCAAAAAGCGCGAGGCGGCCGCCCTGCGCGATCCGATCGCCGTGCGCTATAAGCGCTCTTACCTTGCGCGCCTCATTCAGTCCGACGATGCCCTCAAGGAAAATTACAGCGCCATCAAGAACGCGCTGCTTGCCTATGAGCGTGTGCGCGCCTCGCTCTCCTTCCGCGGCGAATCCTTCCGCCGCGGCCGCGAGACGCTTGCCGCCCTCAATATCCTCGGCAAAACGCTCTACCTCACGCTCGACCTGCCACTGGAGACCTACGGAAAGAAGCATTTCGTCAGCCCGTCGGGCAAGGACGCGATGCCGCTTCTCGTCAAGGTACGGAACGAGCGCTCGCTCACCCAGGCGCTGCGCCTCATCGCCGAAATGATGAAGGGGAAGGGCATCGCCCTCACCGACCGCACGCCCGAGGACTACCGCCCGCCCTACGAGGAGACCGAGGCGCTCATCGAGCGCGGCCTTATCAAGGAGATCCTTCCCAAGGGGGTCGTTAAGGACGAATACGACACCCTCGTGAGGGCGGATATCCCCTCGATGATCGGCCCTCGCTCTGAGCCGATCGCTGCGCCCGAAGCGCCCGTGGAGGTGGCCGTCATGGAAGACGCGCCCGAAGCGCCCGAAGCCGAGCCCGTGGCGGTGCGCTACAAGCGCTCCTTCTCGGCCCGTCTCATTCAGGGTGAGGACGCGCTGAAGGACAACTACAATGCGGTGAAGAACGCGCTTCTCGCCTACGAGCGTGTGCGCGCCTCGCTCTCCTTCCGCGGCGAATCCTTCCGTCGCGGCCGCGAGACGCTTGCCGCCCTCAATATCCTCGGCAAAACGCTCTACCTCACGCTCGACCTGCCGCTTGAGACCTACGGAAAGAAGCATTTCGTCAGCCCGTCGGGCAAGGACGCGATGCCGCTTCTCGTCAAGGTGCGCTCCGAGCGCTCGCTCACCCAGGCGCTGCGCCTCATCGCCGAGATGATGAAGGGGAAGGGCATCGCCCTCACCGACCGCATGCCCGAGGACTACCGCCCACCCTACGAGGAGACCGAGGCGCTCATCGAGTGTGGCCTTGTTAAGGTGATCGCGCCGAAGGGCATATCCCTTGGTGATGCTACGGTCGCCGCCGACGTCTCGGCGCTCTTTGCTCCCCCCGCCGTGCCCGAAGCTCCCGTGGAGGCGGCCGTCATGGAAGACGCGCCCGAAGCTCCCGTGGAGGAGGACACCGTGACTGCGGTCTCCGAGGCCGAAGTCGAAGCCGAGGCCGTCATAGAAGAAGCGCCCGAAGCGCCCGAAGCCGAGCCCGTGGCGGTGCGCTACAAGCGCTCCTTCTCGGCCCGTCTCATTCAGGGTGAGG
>JAFVYX010000284.1 GCA_017500625.1 Clostridia bacterium
CCTTTGGTTGCTGCCACGAGGTGTTCGGCACCAAGGGCCTTGTCGCCCGTATGCTGAAGGAGCATCGTGGCCTTACGGTGAAGCGCGACGAGCTTGTTTCGAACGTTATCGGCGTCAACCACTTCACCTGGCTCACCGACCTCACCCTCCGCGGCGAGGACCTTTTCCCCTTCTACGCCGAGGCGATCGAAAAGCAGGAGGCCAAGCTCAACGAGGAGCTGGCTCTTGTCGACAACAACTGGGTGAAGATCGCGGGCTCGACCCACGACCGCGTGAAGTACGATCTTTTCAAGCGTTACGGCGTGATGGCCGCCGCGGGCGACCGTCACCTTGCTGAGTTCTGCGAGGGCAGCTGGTACCTCGAAAGCCCCGAAATGGTGCAGAAGTGGGGATACTCCCTTACCACCGTTAAGTGGCGTAAGGAGGACCTTGAAAAGCGCCTCGCCAGAAGCGCCCGCCTGCAGAGCGGCGAGGAGGCCGTCAAGATCTCCAACACGGGTGAGGAGGGCGTGAAGCAGATGCGTGCGCTCCTCGGCCTTTGCGACCTTGTCACCAACGTCAACCTGCCGAACGTCGGCCAGATCCCGAACCTTCCCATGGGCGCGGTGGTCGAGACCAACGCCACCTTCACGATGGGCGGTGTCCGTCCCGTGATGGCCGGCCCCGTGCCGCCCCAGATCCTTAACCTCATCGCCAGGATCTCGGCCGAGCAGCAGATGGTTCTTGAGGGCGCCTTCGAGCACGACCTCGACAAGGTCTTTGCCGCCTTCTGCAACGATCCTCTGGTCCGTCTGCCCCTCCCCGAGGCGCGCAAGATGTTCGATGAGATGATCGAAAACACGAAGGAATATCTCACCGAATACTTCGAGTAAACAAAACCATACAAAAAACCGCCACGCTGTGGCGGTTTTTTGTTGGCGTTTGTCATGTCAGGCAAGGGGGTGGGCGTCAAGATGCTCCTTAATGGCGCGGAAGATGAGGGCAAAGCCCTCGTTGTTCGGATGAACGAACTTGTCGTCAAAGTAGGCAAGGTCGTGGGGGATCATGGCCATGCCGTCAAGGACGGCGACGGTGGGGAGATCGGCGGTGCTTTCGCGGATCGTTTCCGCAATGCCGGAAAACGGGCCGCAGGTGTACTCGGCATCAAGGTCCTTGCGCCAGAACGGGGTGATCGCCACGATCGGTGTTTGGGGATAGGCGCCGCAGAGGGAAACGAAGAAATCGCGCGTGGCCGCCACGAATTCCTCCCGTTGCGCCAGGCGGAAATCGTTGGTGCCGTACACCACGGTGATGAGCTTTGGCACAAAGGCATCGGGCGTTTTGGCAAGGGGCGGGAAGAAGCACGCCCCGGGGATCCCCTTGTTGACCTCTTCAAGGCCGAGGTGGTCGGCAAGGAGGGCGGTGTAGCGGAGTGAGGGGCGGGAGGCATCAAAGCCATAGGTGATCGAGTCGCCGAGGCAAAGCATCTTTCCCTTGGGGCGGACAGGAGTAAGCGAGGCGCCGTCGTCCAGCGTCAGAGCGCGAATGACCGTGATGAGGTTCCACGGCAGGTGGAGCGCAACCTCCTTTTCTCCCTCACCGAGCGAAAACTCGCAGGAAAAGTCGCCAAGCGGAAATTCCTCGGTCAGAGCGCGCGGCTTTTCTCCCTCATAATTCTTAAAGGCATCGGCGGGCTTACCGTCGAGAAACAGCTCCACGGCAAAATAGCGGCGGCTGATCGTCTGTGTCACGGTGAAGTCCATGGCAAGGCGGCGGCTGTCGGTTTTGAAAGACAGCTTAATGCCGGCCGTACCCTTCATAGAGATGTGCGGGTTGGGGTAGGCGGCAAACTGCTCGTCGGTAAAACGGTAAAGGTGAACGCCGTCCTCCTCCTCCCTGACGGCGGTGGCGCCAAGTGCGATGGAGCGAATCTCTTCGGCTGTCAGCTTCATCTCATATTCTCCTTTGCGAAAACGTTTTCTCTATGGCTTTGGCCCATGGCGACGGCGCCGATCCGGCTGTGCTCATTATACCAGAGCTTTCTGGGAAAAGCAATAGTTGTTGAAAGAAAAAGCGGCAAGCTGATGCTTGCCGCTTTGGTCGGAGCGAGGTGAAGATCGAGTGAGAGCATCGGCAAGCTTGCTTGGCAGTGGCGAACGAAGATCGCTCCGCGAGGGCTTCGCGAGTAGCGAAGGGAGCACAAGGTGCCGCCGCGCAGCGGCGCCCTCGCTGGGAGTATTCGAACACGTTATTGGGGACGTGCTCTTTGTTGGCAACAGAAAAAGCGGCAAGCTGATGCTTGCCGCTTTGGTCGGAGCGAGGTGATTCGAACACCCGACCTCTTGGACCCGAACAAATACGCCATCGTTTTTTGACTACTTTTGTTGACTTTATGGTGCTTTTTAGTCCGAAAACGGTGCTTTCCGATGCTCTTGTAAGCACTGTTTCCACGTAGTCCG
>JAFVYX010000285.1 GCA_017500625.1 Clostridia bacterium
CGCGCCTCGCCGAGGCGGAGGGAATTGTAGTAGGCCTTGGGGCTGACGCCCGCATAGCGCGCAAAGAGGGCCTTGGCGTAGCTGACGCTGACAAAGCAGCGCGCGGCGATCACGGGCAGGGTGGCGTTCTCACAGACGGCGGCGGCCATCGCCCGCGTGAGGGCGCGATAGGTGGTGGCGGGAGAGGTGGTGGAGAGGCGCTCGCGCGTTTCGCTCTCGCCGCACAGCTCGGTGAGGAAGGCGGCAAGGCGGAGCCCCGCCGCGCCGACGGCGGCAGCGCTTCCCTCCTCGGAGGTCACCTCGCGCAGCTCAGAGAGAAGCGCGAGCAGGGTGTCGGACATCTTGGGCGGAAGGGGGAAGATGCCGTCCGAGAGCTTTGCGGGGGGCTCCCCCGTCAAGGAGAAGCTGAAGTTGTGGACGTGCGGCTCGGTGCCACCGTGGGCGCGGATCCTGTGGAACTCCATGGGGGCGTGAAAGAGAAGGTCACCCGCGCGCATGAGGTAGACCTCGTCGCGCTCGGCCACCTCGATCTCACCGTCCTCGACGTACACGCCCTCCCAGTAATCGTGCGTTTCTCCCGCAAAGGCATAGCTCTTGCCGAACACACGGTCAAAGACGCGGCGGCCAAGTCCCGAAACGGAAAACTCCTGCTCTGTGGCGATCAGCATAGCGACTCCTTATCTAAAAAGATAGTTTTTGTGTCTTTTATCGTCTTGAATTATCTTTTTGGTTGTGATATAGTCATAATAGCACATCGGCGGAAGCTTGTCAAGCGCCGCACGTACGAGGGGGAAACGATTATGAAAGAAAAGATCAAGCTCGGGTACATCGGTCTCGGTCGCCGCGGCCGCTCGGTGCTGGAGCATTGCATGGCCAAGATGAGCGACGTGGAGATTGTGGCGCTCTGCGACATCTACGAGCCGTGGCTCGAATCGGGCAAGCGGACGGTGATGAACGCAGGCGGCGCCGAGCCGATGACCACGACCGACTGGCACGACGTGCTCACCGCCGACCTTGACGCTGTGTTTCTTATGGCGGGCTGGGAGGGCCGCGCCGAAATGGCCTGTGCCTTTATGGAAAAGGGCGTTTACACGGGCATTGAGGTGGGCTGTGCCTTCGATATCCGCGAATGCTATCAGCTCCTTGAGGTCTACGAGCGCACGAAGACGCCGCTTATGATGCTCGAGAACTGCTGCTACGGCCGCCGCGAGCTTATGGTTCTGAATCTTGTGAAGCAGGGGCTGCTCGGCGAGGTCGTTCACTGTGACGGCGGCTATCACCACTCCCTGATCCAGGACGATCTTCTCGATCAGGCCTACCGCGAAAACCACCACTACCGTCTCGATTCCTACATCAACCGCAACTGCGAGCAGTATCCCTCGCACGAGCTTTTGCCCCTGATGAAGGTCCTCGGCATTCACCGCGGCAACCGTATGGTGTCGCTCGCGTCCTTCGCCTCGAAGGCGCGCGGTCTTCAGACGGCGGCGGCGCGTATATACGGCGCCGACGATAAGTTTGCGAATATCGAATACAAGCAGGGCGACATCGTGACGACGGTCATCACCTGCGCCAACGGAGAAACGATTCACCTCTGCCTTGATACCACGCTTCCCCGCCCCTACTATTCGCGCAATTTCACGGTGCGCGGCACGCTCGGTATGTACACCGAGGAGAGGAAGTCGCTCTACATTGAGGGCGTGACCGAGAAGGACAAGGCCGAGTTCAACGAGAACGAGATGTTCGAGAAGTACGATCA
>JAFVYX010000026.1 GCA_017500625.1 Clostridia bacterium
CGATGCCGTAGCTATAACGAAGCGAAAACCAGGCAAGGAGCAGGGTATCGGCGGCGTAAAGCGTGGCAGCGGCGATGAGCGCGCGGCGGCTACGTCTGCTGTAATACCAGAGGTAAAACCAAAGGGCCGAGAGGCAGAGGGCAAGAAAGATGCCCACGGTGAGAAGCGCGGTCCTGCCGAGGCGCGATGCCAGTGCCGATAGGACCGAAAAAACAAAGGTCGTGGAAAAGGGCGAGAGGATCAGGGTGAAGGAAGAATCCGACAGTGTGAGAACGAGGTTCACGGCCCCGAAAAGGGCGATCACAAAAAGATCGGCCAGTGCGCGGCGATAGCGGCGCATCTCGATGAGCATTTTTTGCACGGACTTCCCTCCTCTCCTATAGTTTTCAACTATTGTAGCACACATTATTCCCGCTGTCAAGCACGCGGGAGGAAAGAGAGCGTTTATGGTGTACCTGATCAGCGCCTGCCTTTTGGGCGAGGCCTGCCGCTACGACGGACAAAGCAAGCCGATCCCGCCCGCGATCGCGGCTCTTGCCGCCGAGCATACCCTCATTCCCGTCTGTCCCGAGGTGCTGGGCGGACTCCCGACGCCGCGGCCGCCCGCTGAGAGGCAGGGCGAGCGCATTGTGACGTGTGAGGGCGGCGACGTGACGGACGCTTACCGCCGTGGGGCCGAGGAGGTCCTGCGCCTTTGCCGCCTTCACGGGGCGGCAGGGGTGATCCTCAAGAATATGAGCCCCTCCTGCGGCACGAGGGGCATCTATGACGGCAGCTTCACGCGGACGCGCACCGAGGGGCTTGGCGTTACGGCCGCCCTTCTCCTTGCCGAGGGGATCGCGATCCTTGACGAGGACGGGTGCGCGGCGATGACGGAAGAAAAATAAAAAAATCGCCGTGGGGGCTTGCAATCGGTGTCGAAAATGGTATAATTATATATAGGTCATAGGGGCTTTGGCGTGCAAACGCGGCCACACACGCCCCGTGACGCATCGTTTTGTAAACCTTACCTTGCCAACGGAGGTATCATCATGGATTTTGAAAACAACTGGAACGAGACGGGCGCCGGCATCATCATCAAGGTTTTCGGCGTTGGCGGTGCAGGCAACAATGCCATTAACCGCATGATCTCCAACAATATCCACGGCGTGGAATTCATTGCCGTGAACACGGACGGGCAGGCGCTCCGCGCCTCGAACGCCTCGTGCAAGATCGAGATCGGGCAAAAGACCACGGGCGGCCGCGGTGCGGGCTCTAACCCCGAGATCGGCCGTCAGGCGGCCGAGGAGAACCTTGACGAGATCTGCGACCGCATTCGCGGTGCGGATATGGTGTTTGTGACCGCCGGTATGGGCGGCGGCACGGGCACGGGCGCGGCCCCCGTTATTGCGGCGGCGGCGCGCGATATGGGGATCCTCACGGTGGGTATCGTGACGATGCCCTTTGCCTTTGAGGGCAAAAAGCGCATTGCCCAGGCCGAGGCGGGCGTGGAACGCCTCCGCGCTGTGGTGGACTCCCTCATCGTCATTCCGAACGACCGCCTGAAGCAGGTCTCGGACAACAAGATCACGCTGGAGAACGCCTTTGCGATCGCCGACGACGTGCTTTTGCAGGGCGTGCGCTCGGTCTCCCAGCTCATCAACGTGCCGGGCTTTATCAATCTCGACTTTGCCGACGTCAGCACCATCATGAAGGACGCGGGCCTTGCGCATATGGCCATGGGCCGCGGCAAGGGCCCCGACAAGGCCGAGATCGCGGCAAAGCAGGCGATCTGCTCTCCCCTGCTCGAGACCTCCATTGCGGGGGCCACGGGCATTCTCGCCAGCATCACGGGCTCGCCCGACGTACCGCTGGACGACATTTACCTCGCCTCCAACATCATTGCCGAGGAGAGCCACCCCGATGCCAACATCATCTGGGGCACCACCTTTGACCCTGAGCTGACCGACGAGCTTCGCATCACGATCATCGCCACGGGCTTTGAGGGCGCGACCAAGCCCCTCGGCAACGCGGCGCAGAGAGTGACCTCCGAGATCGGCGAGCCCGTCTTTACGGGTGCCACCGCCGAGACCCCCTCGGCCTCCACGGTGCCGAAGGCGCCGACGGCCACGCTTTCCGACGAGGATTTTGAGGACGCCCTTTCGGTGTTCCACAAGCCCTTTAAGGCCAAGCGTGATATTTGATTCCAACGCAAAAACCGCAACGGAGCTTCCGTTGCGGTTTTTTGTTGGGGCAAAGGGCCGTGCCGCGCTGTCAGCGGCCGCGCTGAGCGCGGATCTTTTCCACAAAGCTATCGACGTACTCCTCCACCCAATGACGGCCGATCTCAACGTCCATATCCTTGGCGGTATCGGTAAACCAATCGTCGGCCTCACCAAGCCGGTCCAGGTGGATCGAGCCGGGATACAGGTATTCGAGGATCGAGCATTCAAAGCGCCCCGCGTGGTCGCCGGCGCCGCCGTATTTCTCCTTGGTGCGCGAGAGCATACCGCGCCCCGTGATGACCGTGATCCAATTCCAGGGGTTCTCCTCTGCGGACAGCCGATCGTAAAAGCCCGCGTTTTTACGCTTGCCCCACCAGCCGGTACCGTCCTTTTCCTCCAGGTACTCGAAGATCAGCTTACGAGCCGCCTTACGGCAGGCAAGCTCCATCGGGTTCAAATCCTCGCCCTGATGGCAGATGACAAGATAAATATTGCGGTCAAGGCCCGCGTGAAGCAGGGATTTCAAGATGCAATAGACGTTATCCTCCAGCGTATCGCAATCAACGTGGATCGTACCGCTCTCGGGGCCTGCCACGGCGTAGCTTGCCACTCCGTAATAGATCGGGGGAAGGACCAGTGAGTCCACACGCTCGGCAACGCGGTCGACAAGGCCCTGAGCCACCAGAGTGTCGCAGCCATAGGGACAGATCGACGAATGGTATTCCATCGTGCCGACGGGGATCAGGATAGGCCAATGCTCATGCCTGACGACGTCAAGCTCACGGGGATAGGTGCGGTGCATATAGATGCTGCTCATACAGATACTCCTTCGCTTTTCGGTTGACAAATCCATTATAGCGCGATAAAATACTTGTGTATAGGGAAAATAAAAGCGGATATATGGAAAAAACGAGCAAAAAAGTTCAATATGCGAGGTAGGTTTCATGCGGGATCTTTACTTAAGGCACGTCAACATCACGGTGACCGACGGCGGACTCTTCACCCCCGACGAGGGGACCGAGTGGCGCCTCGGCACACACGCCGCCGGTATCAGCAAGCTCTATTACGTCACAAAGGGGGCGTGCAGCATTACGATGGGGGCGCACACCTACGAGGGGCGGCCGGGGGCGTTGTTCTTTATTCCCGCGGGAACGAGGCACAGCTACCGCATTCTGGAGCGTCCCTTCTCCAAATACTGGATGCATCTCTCCTTTACCCCCGAGCTTGAGCTGTCACCGGGTGAGCCGATCTTCTCTCCCGTCTATCCGGAAAAAAGGGCGCTGGACGCTGTATTCTCTCGCTTTTGCAGAAGATTTGGGGGAGAAAGGATCTCCGATTTTTTGGACGTTCGCGCCGCTGCCTTCGAGGTTCTCTCCCTCTATTTTCGCGCTCTGGTCCCCGAAAGGGTGGCAGATGCCCTACCAGGCGGACGGCTCGGAGAGGTCCTCAAATGCATAGAAAACAATCTCCAGGTGCCCCCCTCGAACGCCCGGCTGGCCGAGCTCTGCCATATGCACGAGGCCCACTTTACCCGATATTTCAAGGCCGAGATCGGAGCAACACCGCAGAGCTATATCTTAAAGCTCCGTATGGAGCGTGCCGGTGAGCTTTTGCGTACAAGTCACCTTTATATCTCCGAGATCGCCGAGCGACTTGGCTATTACGACGGTCTCTATTTTTCCAAGGTGTTCAAAAAGTATTATTCTTTGACACCGACCGAGTATCGGCGCCTCTACGGACGGACAATGACCGAGAGGTGAGGGGCCCGCGCTTTCCCACCATCGCGGCCCATCGGCCTATAAAAAAGCGTCGGCGCACCGTTGTTTCGGTGCGCCGACGTTCTTTTTTCTCAAGGCATCAGCCGAGAAGCTCGGCCTCGCCGAAGCGATAAGCGGCGTTGCAGAAGCGGCAGCTGACCTCGAGCGAGCGGTCGTGCCCCTCGGCCACCTCCTCGTCAAGCATGCGACCGATCTCGTCCTTACCGCCGCGGCGGACGGCCGAGAGCATGCGCTCCCGTGAGCAATCGCAGACGTAACCGACCTCCAGCTCGTCGAAGACGTCAAAGGGGATCCCCTCCATGGCGAGCTCGGCGATCTCGTGAAGTGACATTCCCTCGGCAAAGCGGCGGGAGATATCAAAAAGCGCAGGGGCGTTCTCCTCCAGACGGGCGATGACCGCCTCATCGGCAAAGGGGAGAAGCTGGATAAGGACACCGCCGGCGGCCAGGCAGGTGCGATCGCGGTCGACCGTCACGCCGAGGGCGCAGAGCGTGGGCACCTGCTCACTCTCGGCAAAATACTGCGTGACGTCCTCGGCGATCTCGCCGCTGACAAGGCCGACCGTACCGACGTGGGGCTCGGGTGAGCCGTCCTCACGGATCACGGCGAGGGTGCCACGACCAACGGCGCCGCCAACGTCAAGCTTGCCGTTCTTTTTGAGGGGGAGATCGGCGGCGGGGTTTTCGATGTAGCCCTTGACGTTGCCGTAATAGTCCGCCGTGGCCAAGAGCTTACCGATCGGGCCGTCACCGCTGACCGAGAAGGTGATGCGGTTCTCCTCCTCGCCCATCAGAGAGCCAACCATCGAGGTGGCGGTGAGAAGGCGACCGAGGGCGGCCGAGGCCGTGGGGGTGGTGTGATGATAGCCGATGGCGGCGTTGACGACGTCACGCGTGTCGGCGACAAGAATGCGGGCGCTGCCGTCTTGGGACATTCCGCGAAGAATTTTTGCCATAGCAGTTCTCCTTAAAGAGCGGTGGTGGGCTTTTCGGCCCTGGCCACGAAATACAAGCGGTCACAGTCGGCCGCTGCGGTATCGGTGTAGGGGGCGGAGCCGACCGCAAGGGGGGTGAAGCCCGCCTGGCGCAGCTCACGGAGCATACGCTCGGTGGGATACATACGCTCCCGCGCGAAGGCATCGCCGCGACGGTAGGTACCGTCCGCCGTTTGAGAAAAGACGGTCACGTAAAAGTCGGCCAGCGAGGTTTTGGGATTGTACTCGTTCTGCCAGATGCAGAAGGCGTCCTCCGTCTCGTAGGTGTAGGTGTTGTCGGCGTAGATCCTTTCAAACTTTTGACGGCTGTTAAGGTCGAAGAGGAAAAGGCCGCCGGGCACGAGATAATTGTGGACAAGGGCCAGCATCTTGCGAAGATTGCGGTAGGTGGTGAGGTGGTTGACGGTATCGAGGCAAGAGACCACAGCCTCAACGGTGCCGTAAAGCTCAAAGGCGCCAAGGTCCTGCAGGAGCCAGAGGCAGCGATCGCCAAGCCCCGCCTCCTCGGCGGCGGCACGGGCGGCGGTGAGCATCTCGGCCGAGCCGTCCACCCCGATCATATCGTAGCCGCGACGGGCAAGCTCCACCGTCATACGGCCGCTGCCACAGCCGAGATCGAGGACCGAGAGGACGGGAAGGTCGGCGTAGCGACGGAAGGCCGCCTCGGTGGCATCGGCCCACGCGGCGTAATCCAGCTCACGGTTCCATTCGTCGTAATACGGCGCCAAAAGGCCGTAAAGATCGCTCATAGGCGCTCCTTTCGTTGTAGAAACGTTTGTATTATCGGTTTTCTTGGTATTTTCTCTTGTTTTTTATTTTTTTCATCAAAAATCTCAGTTTTTTCGAAAATAGTGAGTATGATATTACTTTTTCCCGTTTTTCTTGGTTAAACGCCAGAAAATCGGAGCATGACCTCGTCAAGATTCAAGCGATCGGCGGCGTAAGCACGGCGCAGAAGGGGGCCGGGGATATACTCATCGTACTTTTCAAAGCAAGGGGCCTCTCCCTCCCCGACAAGCTCAAGAGGCGTGGGGGGAGACTGCTTCAGAAGATCGGAGAGGGCCGAGAGCAGGCGAGCACCGTCCTCGCGGCGTGCCTTGAAAGTCAGATAGCAGCAGCCCTCACCGCGGATCTCGGAGATGCCGAGGGCCGAGGCAAAGTGCGAGAGCGTGCGGCGGGCGGCGCGGAAGCCACGCGTGCCGAGCCAGGGAAAGAGGACGAAGCTGCTCCCACCGAGCGATACGAGAGGCGAACGGCCGATGCCTGCGGCACGGGCCGTGTGACGGGCAAGCTCCAGGCGACGGGCGGCGGCGGGCATCAGGTACGGATACTCCTCGTCACCGAGAAGGACCTCCTTCATTTTTTCAAGAATGCGCGTGGCGATCTCGCCCGTGCTGCCGGGCCAGGAGATCTCCATTTTGC
>JAFVYX010000027.1 GCA_017500625.1 Clostridia bacterium
CGCTCGGGCTCACCCTGGAAGGTGGGAATCACGGGATTGCCGTCGCAGACATAGGTGTGCAGGAAGTGACCCAGACCGGCAGTGGCGGGATATTCCCAGAAGAAGCGGGCGCAGGCCTTGCCCTCGGGGTCGGCTGATTTCAGGATGGACATCTTGTAGCTGCCGTCAAATGCCTGAATGCCGGAAATGCGGGGGGTCCAGTTGGGGCCGTCGTCCTCGAACATACGGGTACGCAGAGCGGCTTCCCAGCTTTCGCCCTTGGCGAGATATTCCCAGATGGTATCGGTCTGGTCGCCGTTGGTGACGATCAGGCCCTGACCGACCTCGCGCACGGGATGATAGATGATGAGGTGAGGGTCGCGCATCAGCGAGGGATCGAAAGCCTCGGTGCGGATGCCGTCGCTCTCGCGCACAAAGACGCGGTTGCGGCTGTTGACGCTGCGGCCCATGATGAAGTAGGCGGCGACGGACTTCTTGCCGTCGGGCGTCACGCCGAGCACGATGCCGCGGCCGGGATAAGGATTGGTCGAAAGCTTCTCGGCAAGATTGCCCAGTTCATAAACGTTCATGTGACGTTCTCCTTTTTATTTTACGATCTCGGCGCAAAGCAGCTCCGCCGCCTGGGGCAGGAGCTTCCATTCCGCCTGTTCCATCACGCGGCGCTGCAGCGTTTCGGCGGTGTCCTCTGGGAGGATGTCCACCGCTTTTTGCAGCAATATGCGCCCGCCGTCGGGGATCTCGTTGACGAGGTGGACGGTTGCGCCGGTGACCTTCACGCCGCGCTCGAGCGCCGCTTCGTGGACCTTGAGTCCGTACATACCCTTGCCGCAGAAGGCGGGAATGAGGGAGGGGTGGACGTTCACGATGCGCTCGGGCCACTTGCTTACAAATTCCTCCGAGAGGATGGAGAGGAAGCCGGCGAGGATGATGAGGTCGATCTGATATTCATCGAGCTTTGCACCAAGGCCTGCCTCAAAGCTCTCCTGCGTCGCGCCCTTGCGCGGCACGGCGAAGCCGGGCACGCCGTGGTTCTTTGCGCGCTCAAGAGCATACGCACCCTCGGCGCTCGAGAGCACGAGCACGATTTCCCCGTGGGGGATCGCACCGCTCTCCTGCGCGGTAAGCAGCGCTTCCAAGTTCGTGCCGCCGCCCGAAACGAGGACGGCGATGCGCGCCTTTCTCAGCATATCGTCACCTGCTCGTCAGAGCGGACGATCTCGCCGATGGCGTAAGCGTCCACGCCTTCAGCCTTGAGCGTGGCGATGGCGGTGTCGGCATCGTTCTTATCCACGATGACGATCATGCCCGTGCCCATGTTGAAGGTGTTGAACATATCGTGCTCAGAAACCTCGCCCATGCGCTGGAGCATGGTGAAGATGGGCGGGATGCGAAGCGCGCTCTTCGTGATCTTCGCGCCGAAGCCCTCGGGCAGGCAGCGGGGGATGTTCTCATAGAAGCCGCCGCCGGTGATGTGGCTCACGCCCTTGACGGTGACCTTTTCCATGCAGGCGAGAACGGGCTTGACGTAGAGGCAGGTGGGGGCGAGGAGCGTCTCGCCAAGCGTGCCGCCAAGCTCGTCATAATACTTGTTAAGATCGGTGTTCTCCACGTCGAGGATCTTACGCACGAGGGAGAAGCCGTTGGAATGGATGCCGCTGGAG
>JAFVYX010000286.1 GCA_017500625.1 Clostridia bacterium
AACACCACCAAGGGCAAGGGCGTTTCCTATATGGAAAACAAGGTCGAGTGGCACGGCGCCGCTCCCAAGGAAGAGCAGTACAAGATCGCCCTCGCCGATCTCGGCGCGGCAGAAGCGTGAGGTGAATGAATATGGAAAAAATGGCAACCCGTGAAGCTTACGGCAAGGCCCTTGCCGAGCTTGGTGAAAAATACGATTTCGTGGTGCTGGACGCCGACCTGGCGGCCGCCACCAAGACGGGCGTCTTCAAGAAGAAGTTCCCCGAGCGCTTCTTTGACTGCGGCATTGCCGAGGCCAATATGACCTCGGTCGCGGCCGGTCTTGCCGCCGCCGGTCAGATCCCCTTCATCTCGAGCTTTGCGATGTTCTCGGCGGGCCGCGCCTTTGAGCAGGTCCGCAACTCGATCGGCTACCCCCACCTCAACGTCAAGGTCGTCGGTACCCACGCGGGTATCACGGTCGGTGAGGACGGTGCCACCCACCAGTGCAACGAGGACCTGGCGCTGATGCGCTCGATCCCCGGCATGGTGGTCATTAACCCCTCGGACGCGACCGAGAGCTTTGCCGCCGTGGAGGCGGCCCTGAAATACGAGGGCCCCGTGTATCTCCGCTTCTCGCGCTTTGCCACTCCCGATCTGACGGGCGAGCTTGCCGATTTCAAGTTTGAGATCGGTAAGGGCGTTACCCTCGCCGAGGGTGAGGACGTCACGATCGTTGCCTGCGGCTATATGGTCCACCTGGCCATGGAGGCCAAGGAGATGCTGGCCGCGGAGGGCATTCGTGCCACCGTCATCGATATGCACACCGTCAAGCCCCTCGATACCGCCCTTCTCGTGGCGGCCGCCAAGAAGACGGGCGCCGTCGTCACGGCCGAGGAGCACAGCATCAACGGCGGTCTCGGTGAAGCGGTCGCCTCCGCCCTCGCGGAGACCTACCCCGTGCCCGTGATGCGTGTCGGCGTGGCCGATGCCTTCGGTAAGAGCGGCAAGGTTCCGCCCCTGCTTGAGATGTACGGCCTCACCTCCGCCAAGATCGCGGAGCGTGCCAAGGCCGCCATCGCCCTCAAAAAGTAAAAAAAGGGGAGCCGTACGGCTCCCCTTTTCCGAGGAGAAGCTATGAGCTTTACTGCCAATGCGCGCGGCCTTGAGCCCGAGGCGATCCGCGCTTATAACTCCGAGACGATGCGCCTTCTGTCCCTCTACCTTGACCTTGGTGCCGATACCGTCACGCGTGAGGACGTCCTTGCCCTTGTCTCGGCCTGCGGTCTTTCGCGTGAGCGCGCCTATGCCACGCTCCTTGCCTCGGTGTGCGGCCTTGAGCCCGAGGGGCGAGACCGCGTGTACTTTGAAGAATACTTTGTGCCTATGGTGCGCGAGTGCGATCCCGCCCCCTTCTTGGACGATCCGTACTATAAGACCGTCAGGATCCCCGAAAGGAAAAGCGGTCGCTGGGAGCTTCGCCATCAGTCGCTTTCCCCCTGTGAGGCCTTTGTGCGCGACGATCTCCGTGTCCTGCCTGACGGGCGCCTGATTCCCTCGCTTGGCTTTTTTATGGAGGAATTTCCTTATCCTGCCGTTCTCGAAAACGGCCGCGAGTGGATGACGCTGATGCCGAACGAGACGGTCACCACCCTCCCCGCGGTGACCGCGGCGCACGGCCGCGTTCTGACCTTTGGCCTCGGCCTTGGGTATTTCGCATTCCGCGCCTCGGAAAAGCCCGAGGTCGAAAGCGTCACCGTCGTGGAACTCTCCGAGGACGCCGCCGCCCTCTTCCAAGAGAACATTCTCCCCCATTTTCCCCATAAGGAAAAGGTGAAGCTCGTCCTCTCGGACGCCTTCGACTTTTTGGAAAAGATGCCCCCCGACGCCTACGATTTCGCCTTTGCCGACATCTGGCACGACGTGGGTGACGGTCGCCCCCTTTACCACCGCTTTAAGACCTACGAGAGCCGCTTTCCCCACACCGAATTCACCTATTGGATCGAGGACAGCATTCTGTGCTATGAGCGCCCCGAGCTATGGAAATAAAAAAGAGCCACCGCGGTGGCTCTTTTTTATTTATACCTCCGCTCCAGCTTTTCAAGAAGCAGAGAAAACGGCAGGATCAACGTGCCGAAAACGGTGTTGGATACCGCATGCGTGACGTCGAATACCGCGCCCGCGCCGATCCAAGCCATCACCTTTTCCCAGCTGTCAAGTCCGAAGAGGAGGGCCTGCATCGGCGCATACAGCACGCCGAAGAGAAGCCCGTGCAAGCCCGCGACCGTGGGATAGAGGATCGCCCGCAGCCAACGCGGAGCGCTCTTCGGTATCGCGAGAAAGCCGAAAACGAGGGGGAGAAAGATGTAAAGGTAGGGGATCCACCAGAGAGAAAAGCCGTGGACCAGCCCGTCAAGGAAGACGTAAACGTACAAAGGGATCAGGGCACGCACACGGTACACCGCCACAAGAGCGCCGAGAAACATCGCCAGAAGATGAACGTTCGGCAGGATCTCCATGGCCATTTTTGAGGCAAACATCATGGCACCGAACATAGCAAAAACGGCGGTGTCTTTCGCTATTTGTGCCGACCCCTTCCTTACCACGCGTTCGTACGGACGAATTCGTAGACCGTGCCTGCCGAGATCGCGATGTAAGAAGCGCCAAAATCGGAGGGCTCCCCGTTCACACGGACCTGCCAGTAGTAGCCGTTGTCCAGGTCGTAATCGGCGCGGATCCCATTCACGTGGCTGATCATCAGCCCGTATTGGGTGTTTTTGCCCTCGACCAGCTCCGCGGCCAGGAGGGCGTCGCCAAGGTTCGCTTCATCGGTGCGGAGTGTCAGGGTGACGGTCTTGTCCTCGGCCGTCACCTTCACGGTGACAGTCACAGCGCCCTCACCAAGCGTTGTGTCCTTGGTGTATAGGGCATTCTCCCAGGAGGCGGGCACCGGCGTGCAGGCCGAAAGGAGAAGGACGGCGAGCAGAAGAAGGGGAACGACGCGAAGGAGTGTTGATGTTTTGTTCATTTTGTAAAGCTTCCTTTCCCGAAGAAAACGCGCTCTCCCAAGGAGAGCGCGCGAAAAGGAAACGAATTCCGTCGTCGCATCTCCCGTTGCCCAAGAGCGATTTCCCTGCACAAGACGGTAAGCATTCCGGCTGACGCCCTCCCCCGGGCGATCACGGCAATGGCTGTTGCTGCGGAGCTGCCCCGCATTTCCTTACCCCTGCCCGAAGATGGGCAGTTGCGCTCATTGAGCGCCGAAGCGTGTCGTATGCTTGTATTTTAAATCACG
>JAFVYX010000287.1 GCA_017500625.1 Clostridia bacterium
AGCCGCAAAGCGGCGTCCCGTACGGGTCACCCCCCTCATTCGAGGGGGCTTTTCTTTGTGGTGACCTGCGCCGCAAGCGGCGCAGTGCGTGGGTGGCTACGTGGACATAACGGGTAAGCGCACGAAGCCCACGCACATGGTGTTCGTTGTTATGCACAGCGTGCATAACAGGAGATTGGCTTGGCTACCGTTGGTTACCAATCCGATCTCCTCATTTACCGCGAAGAGCGCGTCGAGCTTTCTCGTAAGCGTCGAGCGTGCGAATATTCGCCCCAACGGGGCGAAATTCCCGTACTCTGAGCCCCTTCGAATGAGCGGTCTTTCATAAAGCGAGCGCCGTTTCTTCTTTTCCCCCTTGACATTTGCCGTTCTTTTTATTATAATTTAGTTGTTATCATATTTGATTCTACAAAAAAAGGAGAACAAAAATGGCAAACGTATGCGTTATCACCGGCGGCGGCTCCGGCATGGGGCTTGAGGCTGCCAAGTTTATGCCCAAGGATAAGATCATCGTCATTTCCGGCAGAACCCTCTCGAAGCTGGAGGGCGCGGTGGAGGAGCTGAAGGCGCTGGGCTTTGAAGCTTACGCCAAGACCTGCGATACCTCCAAACGCGAGAGCGTCAAGTAGCTGGTGGAGTTCGCCACCTCCCTTGGTACCGTGAAGAACGTGATCAACTCCGCCGGCGTTTCCCCCGCCATGAAGGGCACCCAGGAGGGGATCCTGCGCATCAACGCTCTGGGCACCGTGTATATCAACCAGGAGTTTTCCAAGGTGATGGAGCCGGGCAGCGTCATCGTGGACGTGTCCTCCAACTCCGCTTACGTGCTCCCTTCCTTCCTCATCAATAAGAAGATCTACACGCTGGCCGAGACCGACGAGGAGACCTTCCTCAAAAAGCTGATCAAGAAGAGTAATCTGGCCAAGGGCGAGTATCAGCGCAAGGGCTTCGCCTACTCCCTTTCCAAGAACTTTGTGGTGTGGTACGCCAAGAAGTGCGCCTTTGAGTACGGCAAAAAGGGGATCCGTGTGGTCTCGCTCAGCCCCGGGCTGATTGCCACCGATATGGGCAACCTCGAAAAGAAGGACGGCGGCATGCTGATCCCCTTTGCCTGCGAGGAGCGCATGGGCGAGCCGAGCGAGCTGGGCTTTGCCCTGGCTACCGTGGCCGACGAGCGCAACGGCTACCTTGCGGGTGTTGACGTTCTTTGCGACGGCGGCAGCACCAACGGCATGAAGGAATTCAAGAAGAAAAAGTAAATAGGGGGATTGTGCATGAAGATTCTCATGATCGGCAACAGCTTCTCCGAGGACACCCTGACCTACGCGGCCGTGGCGGCCGCCTCGGCAGGGGTGGAGCTTTACGGTGCCAACCTTTACGTGGGCGGTTGCTCACTTGAGCAGCACCTCTCCTTTCTTGCCACGGGGGAGGCGCCTTACGTCCTGCAGGAATTCCGTGGGGCGGAGCCAAAGCACGAGCTCCACGGCTTCACCCTGGGGGCCGCCCTCCGCCACGCCGACTGGGATGTGATCACCTTTCAGCAGGTCAGCACTCAGTCGGGCCTTGCCGAGACCTACGACCTCCTCGAGCCGCTCTACGCCACCGTCACCAAGGAGATGGAGGGGCGCCCCGTGCGCTACGCCTGGAATATGACGTGGGCCTATCAAAACAATTCTCAACACAAGGCCTTCGCCAATTACGGGAACGACCAGGAGACGATGTACCGTGCGATCCTCGATGCCGTGGACCAAAAGATCCGCCCGCGCGGCCTTCCCGTCATTCCCTGCGGCGTGGCGGTCCAAAACGCCCGCGCCACCCTTGGTGACTGCCTGACACGAGATGGCTTCCACCTCTCGGTCACGGCGGGGCGCTATACCGCCGCCCTCACCCTGCTCTTTCGCATCGTGGGGCTGGACCCCGAGCGCGTCACCTTCCGCCCCGAGGGCCTCTCGCCCGAGGATGCCGCCGTCTGCCGCGCCGCCGTCACCGCCGCCGTGGCCGCGGAGGAGCACCGATAAGAAAAAGGAAGAAGAACGGATACCGTTCTTCTTCCTTTTTCTATGCCGCGGGCAAGTGCCCGTTTCTGCGACAGAGAGCGCAAAATTCGCCTCACCCGTAGTGGAATTTTCGATGTTATTTGTCGTCAGGGGGGTACTGGGGAGCCGTACAAGCGTACGGCGACCGTGGTTGCTCTCCGAGGCGGCAAAGAGCGCGAAATTCGCCTACGGCTCGTGGTGGGAAAACGGATGCTATGTGCCGTATCGGGGAGCCGGGAAGCCGTAGTTACCTACGGCGACCGTGGTTGCTCTCCGAGGCGGTGCAGAGCGCCGTTTTCGCCTACGAGAATCTTCTTTTTTCTCTTAGGTAGCCACCCTTGAGGCGCGAGCGGCTGCCCGCGTAGCCGCCCTCGGCGGCGGTCTCATACCAGCGGGCGGCCTTGTCGCGGTCCAGCGGCACGCCGTCACCGAATTCAAAGTGACAGCCGATGACGTAGCAGGCGCGGGCCGAGCCGCCCTTGGCGGCCTCAAGACGGAGGCGCAGGGCGCCGTCCACGTCGCCGCGGTGATAGACGGCGGCGGCCGCCGAATAGAGGCGGTGAGCGCGCTTTTCGGCGCGCACCTCGTCCATCGCGGCAAGGAGACGGTCGGCGGCCTCGCGGTAGGCCTCGTCCACGTCGGCCAGGAGAGCGCGGGCCGCTCGGTAATCGCGGCCGATGCCGTAGCCGTTGATATAGCAAACGGCAAGGTTGAAGCAGGCGGCCTTACTGCCTGCGGCCACGGCCTCACGGTAGGCGGTGGCGGCGGCGTGAAGATCGGCGGTGCAGCCGAGCCCCTTTTGGTAGCAATAGCCGAGGTTGGAAAGCGAATCGGCATGACCGAGAGCGGCGGCGCTCCGATAGAGCGAGAAGGCCTCGCGCACGTTGCCCGCCCTTAGCGCCTCCACGGCGCGGTCGTAGGTCTCGGTGAGGAGCACCTCGATGCCCGAGAGGCGGTCGGCGGCGGGCAGGCACCCGCCCCCCGCGGCGGCGCGAAGCCAGGGCATCGCGCTTCTGACGCCCTCGCCCGCTTCATCGTGCGAGAGATAAAAATCGGCAAGGACGTAGGCGTGCTCGGCCACCCCACCCTCGGCGGCGGTGACGTAATGGCGCTCGGCCTCGGCGAGATCCTTTTTGTCCTTTTCAAAGATGCGCCCGAGCCAGAGAGCGGCCTCCGAGGAGCCCGCCTCCTCGGCGCGGCGATAGAGGGCAATGGCGGTATCCGTCTCGACAGAAGTGCCTAACCCCTCACGGTAGGCAGCGGCGGCGCGGCAGGTGGCCTCCACGCTTCCCTCATTGACAGCGAGAAGGAAGAGGCGAAGCGCCGTGGTGTAAAAGCCGCCGCGAGCGGCCTCGTCACCCGGCGAATGCAGGACCGCCGCGCGGTCGGGCGTAACGATGGGGGCGGGCTCACGGGGCTCGGTCACACCGAGAAGACGCCACACAAAAAGGCGGAGGGGGTGGGGGTGCGGCAGGGTGTTATACACCCAAAGCGCAGCGGCGGGATCGCGCGGCAGGAGCTTGCCCCGGCGGTAAAGGCGCGAAAGGCGGCGAGTGGCGCGCTCATGGCCGCGCCTTGCGGCGGTGTACAGGAAGGCCAGGCGCTCGTCCTCCGTAAGGCCGTAGCGCTCACCGCTCGTGGCAAGAGCGTAGGCGGCGTCGGGGCTACCGAGCCCCTCGGCGGCGCGGAGCCAGAAGATCGCGGTGCCACGGCCGTCCGCAAGACGGGGACGGGCGCGAAGCAGGCGAAAGAGGCGGTAGGCGGCGCGGACCGAGCCGTGCTCGGCGGCGTCAAGATACCCGTCCGCCGCGCGAGAGGCATCGCGCGGGGTGCCAATGCCCTCCTCATAGCAACGGGCGTAGGCCTCCTCACCCTCGGGGTAGCCCGCCTCGGCTAAGAGAGCGTAACGGCGAAAGGCCTCCTCATAGCGCTTGTCCTGCTCATGCGTGACGGCGCGGTGAAAGAGGGCGGCGGCCTCCGCCGCATCGGGACGGTTGGGAACGTGACAAGAGGGGCAAGAAAGGCCCAGCTCCTCATAATCCCATTCTGTATGACAACGGTGGCAGGTGATCATAAGTGTATCTCCCAAAGAGAATGTTACATCTATACTATACCACACTCCCCGTGATTTTGCAAGGGGCGTGCATATTTTTAGGAAAAAGCGGCAAGAATCCGATAAAAGAAATTTTACCGCAAAGGAGAAGTTATGTTTACAAGAAAATCCTCGGGCTCGCTCTTATCCGCCCTTCTTGCGCCTGTGCTATGGCTCTTTGCCGCTGTGGGGGCGCTCACGCTGGCACCGCGCCTTGGGCGCTTATGGCGCCTTATGCCGTGGCAGCGGACGGCGTGAGGGGCGCCCTACGGCGGGGCGGACGGCGTCCCGACGGCAGGCCGAGGGGCAGCAAAAAGGGTGTTGCACGGCAACACCCTTTTTTGTTATTCGACGATCTTGCCGCCGAGCATAACGGTATCGACCACGATATCGTCACCGAAGAAGACGAGATCGGCATCGTAGCCCGCCAGGAGACTTCCCTTCCCCTTAAGGCCGAGGAACTCGGCGGGGTTTTTGGTCATCATACGGACGGCGGTGGGCAGATCGCACCCCGCGACGTTGACCATGGTCCGCACGACGCGGTCGGTGGAGGCGATGCTCCCCGCAAAGCAGATGCGGTCGGCCATTTTGGCGACACCGTCCTCAATGACGTGACCCGAGCCCGGAAGCTCCACGCCCTCGGGCAGGAAGGCCTCGGCGATGGCATCGGTGATCGTCATGATGCGGCGGTTATCCTTCAGCTTGCAGATCATACGGAGGAGGGGCTCGGGCAAATGACAGCCGTCACCGATGATCTCGATCCACATCTCATCAAGGAGGTAGCCCGACTCGATGACGCCGAGGACACGGAAGCCCGAGCGGCGCGTGATCGAGGACATGGCCGAATAGAAATGCGTCATGCAGCGCGCGCCGTGCTCGTGCGCGGCGAGGACCTGCTCATAGGTCGCGTCGGTGTGGCCGATCGAGGGAAAGACGCCCGCGCGGACGAGGGTATCGCAGAACTCGATGCTCCCCTCGTGCTCGGGGGCAAAGCTCCACTTGAGAATGGCGCCCTCCGCCGCGGCGAGAAGCTCACGGTACTCCGAGGGACGCGGGGGGTAGATGTAGGCGGGGGGCTGGGCGCCCGCCTGCGCCAGCGAGAAGTAGGGCCCCTCGAGATGCATACCCGGCATATTCGGAAGCTTGCCGCCCGCCTCGGGCGCGACCTCCTGGAAGGTGCGGATCGCCCGCATGGTGGCCTCAAAGGACGCCGCCATGGTGGTGGGGAGAAGGGTGGTGGTGCCGTGGGCCAGGTGCAGAGCCGCGGCGCGGCGATAATCGTCGGCATTGCCCATAAAATCAACACCGCCGCCGCCGTGGACGTGCGTGTCGATAAAGCCGGGGGCGACGTAACGGCCGTGGGCGTCAATGACGGTATCGGCAGGCAGGTCGGCCGTCGAGAGGCAGGCGATCTTACCGCCGTCAATATAGATATTGGTCGAGGCAACGGTGCTGTCCAGCACCGCGCGGGCATTGGCGATCTTTAACATAGGTTCCCTCCGTGAGCTGTTTTACTATTTAATGATAACAAAAGTTTTATCGCTTGTCAATTGCTTTTTCTTCGGTTTGGGATTGCTTTTTCTCCAACGGGCCCGCAGAAAATTTATGCACTCCGAAGGAAAAAGTTTTCAAAAACCCCTTGACATTGAGAAAGGAGTGTGATAGAATTCACTCATCAAATGCGATAGAGCAGAAACCAGTAGGTGGGAAAGACCCGCGCAGAGAGTTGCCGGTCGGTGCAAGGCAATGGGAACGTCCCTCTCGAATTCCTTCTGTTAGCAGTGCGCTGAATGAGAGTCATCTTTAGTAGGACGCAACGGGAGTTCCCGTCACAGAACTAAGGTATGTCCGTACCTGAAAAGGCCGTTACCGTGAGATAACGGCGAACTGAGGTGGTACCACGGGAAGCTTCTCGTCCTCTGTATTCTTTTCGGAATGCAGAGGGCTTTTTGTTTCTCCGCTCCGAGACCTCAAGAAAGGAAAAACACCATGGAAGAACGCTACTACCAAAAAGACATTGAGACCATGTCACGCGAGGACATGCGGGCGATGCAATCCGAAAAGCTTTGCCGTCAGGTGAAGCACGTGTACGACAACGTGCCCTACTACCGCGACCTTATGGACAAGAAGGGCGTGCGCCCCGAGGACATTGGGGGCATTGACGACCTTTACAAGCTCCCCTTCCTCTCAAAGGCCGACCTGCGCGAGGCCTACCCCTACGGGCTTCTGGCCAAGCCGCTTTCCGACTGTGTGAGGATCCACTCCACCTCGGGCACCACGGGGCGGCGCGTGGTGGCCTTTTATACCCAGCATGACATCGACCTCTGGGAGGACTGCTGCGCCCGCGCGATCACGGCGGCAGGCGGCACCAACGAGGACGTGTGCCAGGTGGCCTACGGCTACGGCCTCTTCACGGGGGGCGCCGGGCTTCACGGCGGCTCACACAAGGTGGGCTGCCTGACGCTTCCCCTCTCCTCGGGCAATACCGAGCGGCAGATCCAGTTCATGTCCGACCTCGGTGCCACCATTCTCTGCTGCACCCCCTCCTATGCCGCTTACCTTGGCGAAAGCTTGCGGGAGCAGGGCTACGGGCCCGACGATATCCCTCTGAAGGCGGGCATCTTCGGTGCGGAGCCGTGGACCGAGGAGATGCGCGAGAGCATCGAAAAGACGCTTGGCATCAAGGCCTACGACATCTACGGTCTCACCGAGACCAGCGGCCCCGGTGTGGCGTTTGAGTGCTGTGAGCAGACGGGCATGCACGTGAACGAGGACCACTTCTTTGCCGAGATCATCGATCCCGAGACGGGTGAGGTCCTTCCCGAGGGCAGCAAGGGCGAGCTGGTGTTTACCTCGCTCGACAAGGAGGCGTTCCCGCTTCTCCGTTACCGCACCCGCGACATCTGTGTGCTGTCGAGAAAAACATGCTCCTGCGGCCGCACCCTCATCAAAATGGCAAAGCCGATGGGCCGCACCGACGATATGCTCATTATCCGCGGTGTCAACGTCTTCCCGAGCCAGATCGAAACGGTCCTCCTCAAGGAGGGCTACGAGCCGAACTACCAGATCGTTGTGGATCGCGTGAAGAACAACGATACCTTCGACGTCCTTGTGGAGATGCCCGCCGAGAAATTCACCGACAAGGTGGCGGATATCGTGGCGATGGAAAAGGCGCTGGCCGGCGCTATGAAGACGATGCTGGGCATCAACCCCACCGTTCATCTCGTGCAGCCCAAGTCGATCGCGAGAAGCGAGGGCAAGGCCGTGCGCGTTGTTGATAAGCGTAAGCTTGTCTGAGAAAGGAGACACTTTTATGGCGATCAAGCAGTTAACCGTTTTTGTTCAGAATCAGAAGGGCACCGTGGCCGACGTCACGGACATTCTCTCGCAGCACGGGATCAACCTCCGCGCCCTCTCGATCGCAGAGACGCAGGACTTTGGCATTTTGCGCCTTATCGTCAACGATGAGACGGCCGCCGAGGCGGTCCTCGGCGAGGCCGGCTACCTCTACAAGGTCATTGACGTGATCGGCGTCAAGATCGGCGATGAGCCGGGAAAGCTCAGCGAGGCCCTGCGTGTCCTCGACCACGCCAATATCAACGTCGAATATCTCTATGCCATTATGGCGCGCACGCAGAAGCACGCGTACGTCGTCCTGCGCGTGGAGGAAAACGAGGAGGCCGAGGCCGTGCTTACGCACGCGGGCTTCACCCTTGTGGCCGAGGCCGACGTCAAAAAGCTTTAAAAAGAAAAGAAAAAAACGGGAGCCGTTGGCTCCCGTTTTTTATTGCCTTATGCCCGAAGGGCGAGGGGGGTTGAGGAGAAAGCGCCGAGCGCGACCCGCAGGCGTACGAGGGTACGTCAAGCGGGAGCGAGCGACGGTTTCTACCAAAATGCACCCCCGAAGGGCGAGGGGATTTTGAGGAGAAAGCGCCGATCACGACCCGCAGGCGTATAGGAATACGTCAAGCGGGAGCGAGCGACGGTTTCTACCAAAATGCGCCGCCCTTATGCTTTTTTGCCGCATTCGGGGCAGAACTTAAACGGCGAGGCGGCCTTGTAGCCACACGAGCAGACGTAGCCCGCAGGGCGGGGGGTGCCGCACTCGGAGCAGAACTTGCCGCGCGAGACGGCGCCGCAGGTGCAGGTCCACTCGTCCTCCGCCGTGGGGGCGGGGGCACCGCACTCGGGACAGAATTTCCCGCTGACGGCGGCACCGCAGGCGGTGCATTTGACGGCGGCGGTCTCCGAGCGCTTGCTCTCCAGCTCGGCGGCGGTGCTGAGGAGAGTCTCCTGGCCGCGGACACCCATAGCCCCTGCCGCCATACCCACGCCCATAAAGCCCGTCATAGCACCGCCCGCATTGTTGGCGGCATCGCGCATAGCGCGCATCTGGGCATAGGCCATTCCGCCCGCCATCGCGTCGGGGGCGGCGTGCATCACGTTGGTGTCAAACTCCTCGATGCGCTTGCGGCTGTCCTCATCGGGCGTGACTTTGGCCAGCGCCACCGCCACGATCTCGATGCCGCGGCGCTGACGCCACTCGGTATCGAGGGTATCGCTCATGTACGAGGCGATCTCGCGCTGCTTGATGGGAAGCTGGGAGAACTTGATGCCCTCCGCCGAGAGACGGGCGAGGGCCGAATCGAGCGCCGTCATAAACTCGTCGGTCGCGGTGGCCTTCAGATCGTCACTCGTATAGACGTCACCGACGTTGCCCGCAATGCTCGAAAAGAACACGATAGGATCGGTAATGCGGAAGGTGTACTGCCCGAAATAGCGAATGTAAAGCGCCGTCTTATAGTAGGGATCGTCGTACGGCATCGGGGTCGTGGTGCCAAACTTATTATCGAGGATCTCCTTGGTGTTGACGTAATACACCCTCTGCTGAGAGCCGGCGTCACCGCCAAAGGTGAAGCGGTAGCCGATGCGCTTGAAGGAATCGACAAGGCCGCGGAAAAAGTCTCCGCAAAGCATCGAGGGCTCGGTGGACGAATCCCACTTATAGTAGCCCGCCTCGGCACAGAAATCCACGATCTTACCGTCCGAGACGATGAGGGCGACCTGCCCCTCGTTGACCGAGATGACCGAGCCGTTTGTGATGATGTCCTCGGTGGCCTTATTGCGCGCGCCGAAGAGGCCGCGCTTTTTGGTTTTGAACTGTCCCTTGGCGACAAGCACGTTGCCCGCAAGAGAATCGCAGGTGAAATACTCGCGCCATTGGTCGGCAAGGACGGTGGACGTGCCTGCCGCAAGTGCTCTGATGAGTCCCATATCTGTCTCCTTCCAAGATAGAAAAAATCCCGCCGAGCCGTGTAAAGCCGCACTTAGCCCTTGCAATCAAGGGGGGTGCCCTCTTTGCCGTTTTGTGCTCCCAGCGTCCGCACGCCCTCGGCAAGCGCGGAGGGTGGCGGGAGGTCTGCAAACCTGCGGCAAAAGTCCGGGCTCCCATACAGTCAGTGTAGGCCTATTGGTAGCTTTATCACGAGCTAAGCAGGAAAGACTTTTTCAATTACGTCTCTTCGTCGTAATCGATCTCCGAGAAGATCTCGTTATCAAAGTAGGCGGCCACGCGCTCCCACTCGTCATCGTCCTCGATGGCGGCCAGCGTGCGCTCCTCCCCCTCGATCTCCACGCGCAGGATCGCGTACTCCTCTACGTCCTCATCGGCGGGAACGATGGCAACGTACTGCGCGCCCTCGACCTCGGCCACAGCCACGATCTCGTACTGCGCCTCCTCGCCCGTTTCTTCATCGGTGAGCGTATAAATATCGCCCGCAAGGATCTCTTCCATAGTGCTTCCTTTCTGCGCCGAAGCGCTCTATCTTCTATACGTATTATACCAAGGGGTGGGGGCGGTGTCAAGTGGCAGATTCTCCCCTGCCAAGGATCGCCGCCCCCGCGGCCTTATTTCTGGGTCACAAGATCCTTGATCTCCTCATAGATCACGTTGCAGACCTTCTCGTACAGCATCTGCGAGAGAATGACGTCCTTGGTGTAGCCCGCGGCCGCCAGATCCTCCTCGGTCAGCTCGTTGGCCGTGCCCGCGGTGCCGTACTGCGCGTTGTAATACTCGAGCATCTGCTTGACACGCTCCTCGTAGCCCTTGGTGCGCTCCTTGCGCGTGAGCTTGAGGTTCTCCTCATCGAGGATATAGTAGTAGAGCATCTCCTGCTTGATATACTCCTTGGCGAGGGTATCGAGGCCCTCGTCGATCGAATCCTCCCCGTTCGGGAAGTAGTCCTCGCCGAAGTACTTGACAATGTACTCCTCGAGCGTCGCGATCGACTCGTTGCCGTACTGATCGACGTACTGGTCAAAGCTGGCGGTGACCTGATTTTTGAGCATCAGCGTCGCGTCCTCCACGAGATTTTCGGGCCACGCCTTGACCTCGACCTTATCGATCACGGCCTTCCAGTAGGCGTCCACGACCGCCTCGGTCAGAGAGCGCGTGCGGTTCTCCTCGAGGTAGGCCTTGACGTAGGCGGGGAAGGCAGCCACGACGGCGGCCTTCTGCTGGGCGGTGCTGTCGACGGGCGTGCCCTCGGGAATGTAGTCAAGGACGTCGGCATACGTGAGGCCGAGCTTACCGTTGACAAAATCGTAATCGACGGTGGGGAGCGTCGGGCGCGAGAGCGCCGAGACGTACACGTACCACTTGGCGGTCTTGCCCGCAAGGGCCTCGTTGTTCGGGTACTCGGCGGGGAACGGCACCTCAAAGACGAAGGGGACGTCCTCCTTCACGATGCCCGTGATCTCGACGCTCGTAAGCGTCACGGTCTCGGCCACGAGGTCACCCGTGATGTCAAAGCTTTCGGTGTAGGGACCGCTGAGCGTCGTACCGATGGTGTTCTTCTCGTCCTCATCGGTGGGGTCGCCAAGCAGCGCATCGCGCAGGGCGGCGCTGTAGCGCTGGGTCTCCACGTAATTGCCCTCCGCGTCCTTCTCGAGCGAGATGCGGTCAAGGAAGGTGCCCTTCCTTTCCTTGTTGTTCTCGTCGACGTACTTATAGCTGTACGAGACGAAAACGATGGGCAAGCCGTCCTTACCGACGACCTTGTCCTTACCCGTGAAGGTGGTCAGGGTGGAGTTGGTGAACTCACGCCCCTCAAGAGCGTCCTCAAAGCCGTCGATGAAGTTGCCCGAGCCGATGACGAGCGAGGTGGCGCTCGAGCCGAGGTTCGAGCCGCCGACAAAATCGACCCACTGGCCGTTCACCTCGACCTGGCCGCGGTAGAAGACGCTGGCGGTATCGTTCTTGGCGATGATGCCGTCCGTTTGAGGCGTGGACTCGGAATAGTAGAGACGCATCTCGTTGATATAATCGTCAACGTCCTTTTGCGCGATCTCGGGGATCTTGTCGATCGTCACGGCAAGGCCGAAGTAATCGTCACGGCTGATCGAGATATACTTCGAGAGGTTGGTACGCTCATAGTCAAACTCGATGATACCGTCCACCTTCGTATCCTTTCTCGGAATGAGAAGGATCGGCAGAAGAATGGCCAGCGTGAGAAGGATCACACCGCCCGTGACGGCCGAGGTCACGACAATGGGCTTTACGTGCTTTCTCACAAAAGCGGAAAGCTTCTTGAAAACTGCAGACATTTCGGTTTCTCCTCGTGTTAGTTTGTGGGGGACGGGGGCTGGGGGCGGAAGCTGTCGGCGGCGGCGGTGGCCAGCGCATCGCAGCGCTCGTTCTCCTCGTGACCGTCGTGCCCGCGCACCCAAAGGAAGGTGACGCGGTGGACGTCAAGGAGTGAGAGCAGCTGCTCCCAAAGGTCGGGGTTTTTGGCCTTTCCGCCACGCCAGGCGGTCTTTTGCCAGGAGCGCGCCCACCCCTCGTTGATCGCGTCAACGAGGTAGCGGGAGTCGGAATACAGCGTGACCTCACACGGCTCACGCAGGGCACGGAGGCCCTCGATGGCGGCGCGCAGCTCCATGCGGTTGTTGGTGGTGGTGGGCTCTCCGCCCGAAAGCTCACGGCGGGCCGAGCCGTAGGTCAGGATCACACCGTAGCCGCCGGGGCCGGGGTTGCCGCGGCAGGCACGTCGGTATAGATCGTTACCTTTTTCATTCCGCCGTATCGGCCTCGCCCGACAGCGTCCACGTCACGTGGCTCTCGGCGTAGGTGAGCGGCTCGGGCAGGAGGGTCTCGAGGACCTTCTCCAGCGTGGCGTACTCGCGGAGGTAGGAATCGGTCAGGGCATCGACAGCGGCCGCGGCGTAGGACTCGGCGTACGCGGCGGAGTAGGCCTTCAGGTCGGCGTCCTTATACGTGCCGCTCAGGATCTGCATATACATATTGTAGTACTGCGTGTAGGTGGCGGCGTAAAGCTCCTCCTTGGCGGCCTTCATATCCTTGCGATCGACCGAGACGCCCAGGACGTCAGCCAGAGAGAAGAGGACGAGCTTACGGGCGATCTGCCCCTTGGCCTCGGTCTCAATGAGGGCGCGGATCTCGGTCTCGCGCTTCTCCTCGCTCCACTCGGCGATCTCGGTCGAGGTCTTGCCGAAGGCACTGCGGAGGATATACTCGTTTAGGTTCTTGTAGGTCTTGAGGTTCGTCGAATTGGTGTTGTACTCGTACTCGTAGTTGTTGATGGCGGTCTTGTAGTAGCGCTCAATTTCGCTCTCGGGATAAGAGACGATCTTGTCGGCGGTGGCAAAGTCCTTGGCGATCTTATTCCAAAGGGCGTGGCGAATGGCCTCCTTGAGACCCTCCTCGTTGTTCTTCTTGGCGTCGGCAAGATACTCGTCGATGAGAACGCCCTTCGTGTAGTCGAGGTAGTGCTCGGCGTACTTCTCGTCACGCGTCTGGTTCTCGCCGGGCGTGAGATCGGTGGTCAGGGCATCGCCGAGAAGGGCCTTGACGTTCGTCTCGTTCAGCGAAGCGACGCTCTCGACCATCACGTTGAAGATCACGTAGCTGTCCTTGGCCAGCTCCTTGCTCGCCTCGTCGGCACCCTTGTAGGTCAGCTTCTCGGGGAGCTTCGTGGTCATCGACTTCTTCTCGACCTTGATGGCCGAATCGATCTTGACCTCCACGCTCACCTCCTGGGCGGCCGCGCCGTCCTTGACGACGATGCCGTCAAGGTCAAAGGTCAGGGTGGTGCCGACCTTGCAGTTGGCGGCATCGGAGAGCTTCTGACGCAGGGCGGCCACAAACTTGTCGTTGGCCGTGGTGTCGGTGACACCGAGGGAGAAGGTCGCCTCATAATCGGTGACGTTGCTGTCGGAGGCGGCATTGTCCACGGTCGCGGTGTCGGCCTTGTAGTAGTAGGTGTAGGACTTCGACTTGATGTAGTCGGCGGTGGCGCCGTCCTGCTGATAGGTCGCCTTGACGGTCAGAACGAGGTTCTCGCCAAAGGTGAAGGTGTCGCCCGCGTCGCTCTTGCGCTCAAACTTCGTCGCAAAGCTCGGGTAGTCGATGAGCAGCGTCTCAAGCGCCGAGGACAGCGAGCCCGAGCCAAGGCGCACCACGGTGGCGGCCTTCGCATCGGTGATGGCGGTGTTGGACATCACAAGGGTGGGGTTGGCACCCGTGGCATCGTCCACCTTGAACACCTCGTAGTAGAGCCAGACAACGTCATTGAAGATGGGATCGGTCTTCTTGCCGTAAAGAGGGCGCGAGGCCTCCTTGGCCGAATCGAGAGCGATCAGCTTCTCCTGGGCGCGGGCAAGGATCTTATCCTTGGTGACGGTGGTGTCCACGCGGACGTCGAGGGCGGCAAGCGCGTCCTTATCGAGAAGCGTGGCATCAAAGAAGGACGAGAGGTCCTCCTTATCGTAGCGATAGCTGTGATCGATGCTCGACCACACGATCGCAAAGACGATGGCGCCAAGAAGAAGGAGCGCCACGGCGGGGATCAGCCATTTTTTGGCCTTCGAGGGGGTTTTGCCTTTGGTTTGAATGCTCATGTTGTTTTCCTCATTTATTTATTTTTCATTTTAAAATCAATACTGCTTTTCGGGATCGGGCACTCCCCCCGCGACAAGGAGAGCGATGTCACGGTAGATCTTCTCCACCTCGGAGGTGTAGATATAGAAGTAGGCCCCCTCGGCACCGCCCGCCCCGGCGATCGAGACAAGGACGCGGCGCTCGCTGTACGGATAGAAGCGGTAGACGTAGGTCTCGCCGTCGGTCATCTTTAGCGTCATGGTGAGCGTCCGTCGGCCCGCTAAGATCTCGGAAATGGGCACCGAGCCGAGGTACTCGTCGGCGTAGTCGGTCGAGACGAGGTGCATATAGAAGCTCTTGAAGGCGTCCACGTTCACAAAGGCGTTGGCCTCCCCGTAGATGACGGCCGAGACCGAAAGGCGGTCGCCCGTTTGCGACGTGTGGCGGATATCGAAGGTGTAGGTGGTGTCGACGTCACCGTAGTTGAACTCGAAGGTGAGCTTCCCCGCCTTGTTGATGTTGACGCTGTAGAGCGAGGAGTTGAGCCACCAGGCGTTCGTGTGCTCGAGGAAGGCGAGCGTCTCGCCGTCCACGACGGCCACGATGTCGGTCAGCTCGCTGCCGACGTAATAGGTGCCGTCGGGCTGCTTTTCGCTGATATAGAGGCGCACCGTCTCGTATTCGTCGACCAGAACGTCGTTCTCGTTGACGCTGTCGTAGCGGGCGTCCTTCGGGGTGCGGAAGGAGATCACGTAGGCGTCAAGGCCATACCTTTTCAGCTCCTCAAGGTCGAGGCCTACGGCCACGGTCTTTGTGCCGACGAGAGCGCCGAGCGCTTCCAGCACCGACATATAGTGCGAGGAGTTGGGGTGATACGCGAGGCGCTCGTCGGGGGCGGTAAAGCGGTAGGCCACGCCCGAATAGAAGTCGCTGCGCTCCGAGGCGTTGACGAAATCGATCGCCATAGACAGCGGGGTCACCGAGGTGACGGCGCTCACGCGATACTCAACGCTCTTGCCGTCCTCGGTGAGGGTGAAGGAGAAGCCGCCCTCGCCCACGCGCTTACCGAGAAGCGCGGTCACGATCGGCGCCTTGGCGGTGCGGAGATCGACGGGGCCCGAGGGCTCCTCCTCCGAGAGGACACCGTCCTTAAAGGTCCTGTAGGTGTAGGTGACAAGCGAATTTTTGTCGATGACGTTGCCCTTACCCGTGAAGATCGAGAAATCCTCGGTGTAGTAGTAGCCGTACTCGACAAAGAACGAGGAAAGCGTGGGGGAAACGAAGCTTGAAAGCTCGACGAACGCCGTCTCGGCGACAAGACTCGAGCTGCTGACGTACACGGCGTCACGCCCCTCAAGGCGGACGTAATAATCCTTGCCGTTGACCGTGACGTCACCGATATAGACGCGGAGCGTGGAGTTGTCGGTGAGCGTCAGCTCAAACCACGCGGGATCCTGCGAGGGATCGAGGCCGTAATCGGCGTAATTGACGGTCTGCCCTGCGGCGGCGCCCTCGACCGTGACGTTGGTCATATAGTAGAAGGTGCCCGTGGAGACGACCAGCGCCGCAAAGCGTTCCTCATCGTAGGCGATGAAGGGATAGGCCATGTAGCCGTCGCCCTTTTTCTTGTAGATGACGAAGGGAGAGGTGTTCGTGGCGGGCTTCCCTGCCTCGGTGGTGGTGCGGGCCATCATATACTCGCCGCTCTCGTTATGCACCTTGATCGCCATAATGTCGGCGCGCTGCTTGGCGGGATACAGAAGGGCATACTGGTTGTACTGCAGGCCCTCGCCCTCGCCCGTGGTCACGGTGGGGCCGTCGTCGGCGGGCTTATTGACGATCGGGCGCACGATGGCGAAGTAGCCGACGAGGAGAAGGACGGCGATCCCGAAAAGGAGAAGCAGAAGGAATTGATTTTTCTTCATGGCGACCTCCTTAACGGTGGCGGCGGCGAATGAGCCGCACAGCGCCCACGGCCAGGACAGCCACCGCGGGGGAAAGAATGAGAACGGTCCACCAGACGGCGGCCGCGGGGGTGATGCCAAGGTAGGTGAACACCAGCTTGCCGTTCTCGTACACGTCCTTTTGGGAGGAGGACATTTCGGTGGAGACGAGGCGCTTACCGCCGTACATCTCGGAGTTCATATTGAGACCGCCGAGAGCGTCACTCGCGTACTCGTCGGTGCGCGAGATGGTGCGGATCGTCGAAAAGAGAACGTCGTAATTGGCGTAGGTGGGGTTATCGAGCGTTTCGGTCCTTGTCAGCTCGGTGGTGGCGGCGCAGAAGACGTAGGAGCTGTAATCGCACGCCTCCCGTGTGGCCACGCGCACCGTGAGCTGGGCCAGCGAATAGCTGCCGTCGTCATTGACGATCGCGCCCGCGGTGTTGTAGGCCTTGACGTTCTCGGACGAGAGAAGGACGGGCGAGGTGAGGGCCGAGGTGGCCGTGGAGAAGCCCTTGGTGTTATTGACCCAGAGCGACCTCAGGTAGCCCGAGCGCACCACCACGGTGCGGGGGGCGGTGGCGAGATCGGCAACGTCGGGAAAGAGCGAGTTGCCCAGCGCCTCCTTGGTGCTTTCGGGATAGACGGCAAAGAGCGCCTCGCGCGCCGCCTCAAGGGCGGCGTCGTCGCCCGCGCCCGTGCGGTCGGCCTTGACGGTCACGCCGTTTTCGTAGGCGATGCCCCACTCGTTGAGATACTCCTCAAGCGCGGGAAGGGTGGCGGTGGGATCCTTGAAGACCATAAAGGAGCCCGCCTCGTCCAGATAGCGGTCGATCTTCTCGATCGGCGGGGTGGCATTGACGAGGTAGCGGTCCTCATCGGGCGTGGCGTAATCGACCGTCGGGCCGTTCATGATGAGAAGCACGCAGTCCTCGGGGATCGGCTCGGTATCGAGCGAGAACGTCTTGACCGTGAGGCCGTTATCGAGGAGCAGTTGGTAAAAGGCGCGGTGCTTCTCGTTCTCGGCGTTGTCGGGATCGGTCGGGTCGTACACCGCCTCGCCGTGGCCGACCGTGAAATAGACGACGGGACGCTCAACGGCGGTGATCGAGAGCATAACGCTTGCCATCTTATACTCGCCGTTGTAGGCAAAGTAGGTCTCGGTGGAGGTGTCTGTGCTCCAGAACGCCTTGGCCGAGATCACGCGGTAGCGCTTGTCACAGCTGACGATGACGTCGTCCCACGCGATCCTCGTGGTGGAGGTGGTGCGGTACTCCTGCACGGCGGTGGGGTTCCTTTCCACGTCGCAGGTGACGACCGTCACGTTGTCCATATGCTTTTCGATCTCGCGCGCCATCACGTAGGTGTAGCGCGTGTCGTAATTGTTGAGGAGAACGTCGGGGTCGGCGCAGAAGGTGATGACGATCTCATCGGTGATGCCCGAGACCTCGTCAAGGAAGGCATCGGTGAGGGTGTACAGCCCCTCCTCGGTCATATCGATATACGAATTCAGCGAGGTCTTGACGGCCGCCGCGCCGATGCCAAGGAGAAACGCCGCCACGAGAACAAGAGCCGACAGGGCGGTCATGACCGTCCCTCGGCCGCGTTTTCCCATGCGCGGTAACAGCTTTTTCATAAAAAACTCCTTAGCGGATCTTTCTTCTTACGGTGATCACCGTGCCAACGGCAATGACGGCAAGCGGCACCGCCACCGAGAGCAGGGCGGCATAGAGACGCGCCGTTTTCATGGTGAGCCCCTCAAGGCGCTCGTTGCCCACGGGGAGAAGCGTGCAGCCCACGGGCATCGGCTTGCCGACGGCTCCCTCAAGCGAGGCGAGGACGGCGGCGCGGTTTTCGTAGACGGCGGAATTCAGGACGTCGTTGGCGAGAAGATAGACGCTCGACGTCAAGAACACCGACGAGGTGGCGCCACCCTCGGTGCGCGAGGAGACGGCATAGACGGGATAGCTGCCTGCGGCGTCCGTGAGGACACCGTTCTTATAGGTCCTTGCGGTGGGGGAGGTGACAAGGATCGGCGCGGCCGTCCAACCGTTCCCCGACGCGCAGGTGATGACCGAGGCATCGCTCACAATGGCGAAGTCCGAGGCCGCAGCGCCCGTACGGTCCCACACGGCGGTGCCGAGGGACGAGGGGGCGGCGAAGGCGCCGAGCGTATAGCCGTCGTAGGTCACCGAGCTTTCGGCATCGTGAATGATGTCCTGCGAGGCGGTAAGACCGCGGGCCTCAAGAAAGGCGCGCAGGCCCGTAAGGTCGGTCTTGGCGTACGGATCGAGAGAGACGAAAAGGTGGCCGCCGCGGTCGAGGAAGGCCGCAAGGCGGTCAAGCTCGGCAATGATGCCTTCGCCGCGGTCCAGGTCCCAGCGCGGGTTGGCGACGACGATCAGCTCCACGTCCGAGGGGACGTCCTCGGCAAGGTCAAGGAGCGTCATATCGTAGCCCGCGGCCAGAAGCAGGGTCGCAAAGGCGGAAAGGTCGGAGAAATTCTCGCCGTGGCGATGGGTGAAGCCCACAAGGGGGTGGCGGTCGGCCAGCACCCAGGAGACGGCGGCAATGGCGATCTCCTCGCCGTTGTACGCCGTGATCGCGCCCTCCCCGTCAAGGACGAAGAAGGACTGTAAGCTCTCGACGCGGAAGCCCTTGTCCGAGACAAGGATCACGCTGTCCTCGTTCAGGTTGTAGGTCACGGTCTCGCCCGAGGCGGTCACGCGCTTGGTGTAATCGCGCACGGCCGAGGGGTTCAGGTAGATGTTGACGAATTCGATCGAGAGGAAGGCGTGACGCTCGGCGAGCTGAGTGAAGGTGCGGAGCACGAGCGAGCGCACGTTGTCGGCAAGGAGAGCGTCCCTTGACGTGCAGAAGATGACGCGCACGCGCTCCTCGTCCCCGACGTCCGCAAACACGGTCTCCGAGGCGGTGCCGATCGTATGCTCATAGCGCTCCTCGGTATAGAGATACCAGGAAAAGCGCGTGACGAGCGCATTGATGATGACGTTGACGAGCACCACCACCGAAAGGAGCGCCACAAAGGTGGCACGGCTGAGAAGGCGGCGGTTGCCCGCAAGCTGCTTCAGGTCCATGGCTTACCCCCAGCGGCGCTTTTCAAAGACGCGGACGGTGAGGTAAAGGAAGACGGCCGAGACCGAGAGATAGTAGAAGAGAGCGGCGATGTCAAAGACGCCCTGCGTGAAGTTCTGGAAGCGGGCGAAGACCGAGATGCTGGACAGCACAAAGCGGATCCAGTACACCGAGATCACCGAATTCAGAAAGCTGATAAGCACGAGTACCAGAAGGATCGCCACCGTGCCGATCGCCGCGGCCAGCTGGTTCTCGGTCAGGGCCGAGACAAAGATGCCGATGGCGATAAAGGTCATACCGAGAAGCAGAATGGCAACAAGGTTGCCAAAGAGCACCGCGGTCTTGACGTGGGCGTAAAGGTAGAGGATAAAGAAGCTTGTGAAGGAGAGGAGCGTGCAGCCCGCAAAGAGAGTGTAGGCGGCCAGAAACTTGCCCGCGACCATCGCGTAAAGCGAGACGGGCGCCGTGAGCAGAAGCTGCTCGGTGCGCTGCTTTCTCTCCTCGCTGAAGAGCTTCATGGTGAGAAGCGGAATCAGAATGACGAGGAGGAGGAGCAGGATCGTGAAGTAGGAGGTCACGTCCGCCGTCATCGAAAAGAGGGTGGTGTAGGAAAACACCGCACCCGAGAGCGCGAGAAAGATCGCGCAGAACACGTAGCCGATCGGCGTTGCAAAATAGGCCGAAAGCTCACGCTTATAGATAGCCAGCATAGGTGTCCTCCTTACTTCTCCTGCGAGACGAGCCGCAGGAAGATGTCCTCAAGGTCGGCGCCGACGGGCGAGAGCCCGAGGATCGGCCAGCTCTTTGAGGCGCAGAGACTGAAAACGGCACGGCGTGCGTCCACCCCACGCTCACACTCGATGAGCACAGTGATGGCGTTCCCCTCACGCTCGGGCAGAAGCTCGGCACGGGCAACGCCCGCACGGGAGCGGAGCTCGGAGATGACCTCGCGCTCAGGCCCGAGAATGCGATAGCGGTACGCCGCATGCTCGGAGACGGTGCGGCCGAGGTCCTCGGTGCGCTCGTTGGCGACGACGCGGCCGCGGTCGATGACCACGATGCGCTCGCACACCGCCTGCACCTCGGAGAGAATGTGCGTCGAGAGAATGACGGTATGGCGGCGGCCGAGGGTGCGGAGCAGGTTCCTGACCTCAATGATCTGCTTGGGATCGAGGCCGACCGTCGGCTCGTCAAAGATGAGAAGGGGCGGGTCACCGACAAGGGCCTGGGCGATGCCCACGCGCTGGCGGTAGCCCTTGGAAAGGTTGCGAATGAGGCGGCCGCGCACCTCGGTGATGCGGACGGCCCTTGCCACGTCGTCCAGGTGCTGCTCCTTCGGAAGCGTGCAGCCCTTGAGCTGATAGACAAAGGAGAGGTACTCGTCCACCGTCATATCGGGATAGACGGGCGGTTGCTCGGGCAGGTAGCCGATCTTGCGCTTGGCCTCGATCGGCGACAGAAGCACGTCCACGCCGTCAACGAGGACGCGGCCGCCGCTGGCCGAAAGGTAACCCGTGAGGATATTCATGGCGGTGCTCTTGCCCGCACCGTTCGGGCCGAGAAGCCCCACGATCTCGCCGCGGCCGACCTCGATCGTCACGTCGTCCAGCGCCGTCAGCGGTCCGTAACGCTTGGAAAGATGCTCGATCACAATGACGGGCTCGCGCCCCGAGCACACCGTTTCCTTTGCCATATCCTTCTTCATAAGTTCAAAACGGCCGAGCCGTCTCCTTTCCGTAGCCAAAATGGGCCCCGTGCCCAACGCACAAGGGGGCAACAGCGCGCCCACAGCGTGCTCGCCCTTGGTATTTATATTATATTTTAATATACAAAAAGCTTGACCGTCTTAGTATAACATAATATTGTGAACAATATGTGAATATCAAGGGTTTTTTCAAGGTTTTGTATCGGAAGACGGGTTTTTCCTATAAAAAATCCCCCGCCTTACGTAAGGAGGGGGAAGGAAGCTCCCGATCTCAAAGCTCGGAGGCCAG
>JAFVYX010000288.1 GCA_017500625.1 Clostridia bacterium
GCAGAACGTCGTAGGTGTCGACGAGAAGTGTGGCGTTTTCCGGATACAGCTCGCAGTAGGTGCGGAAGGCTTCGTATTCCGTGTCAAACATCTGCACCCAGGAATGTGCCATCGTTCCGATTGCAGGTATGCCGTAGGCACGGTCGGAGAGGGTACACGCGGTTGCTGCGCAGCCGCCGATGTATGCCGCACGCGCACCGAGGATTGCACCGTCCGCGCCCTGTGCGCGTCGGGAGCCGAATTCGGCAACAGGTCTGCCCGCAGCAGCGCGGACAACACGGCTTGCCTTCGTTGCGATCAGCGACTGATGGTTGAGCGCAAGCAGAAGGAACGTCTCGATGAACTGCGCCTCCACCGCGCGTGCGCGCACGGTCAGAATCGGCTCACCCGGGAAGATCGGCGTGCCCTCGGGAACGGCGTAGATATCGCCCGTGAAGCGGAACTGCGAGAGATACTCGAGGAAGCCCTCGGAGAAGCAGCCCTTGCCGCGCAGAAACGCGATGTCCTCCTCGGTAAAGTGCAGCTCGCGAATATAGTCGACGACCTGCTCAAGGCCTGCGGCGATCGCAAAGCCGCCGCCGTCGGGGATCTGGCGGAAGAACACGTCAAAGTACGCGATCTCCTGCCCCTTGCCAAGCTCAAAATAGCCGTTGGCCATGGTCAGCTCATAGAAATCGCAGAGCATCGTGTTGTTTTGCTTCTTGTTCATAAGTGGCCTCGCTGTATTAGTTTTCGTTGAAACGATAGGTGGGCACCAGCTCACGGACGAGCGCGCGCAGCTCGGGCGCATCGGTGGCGGCGGCCTCGGCCAGCTTTTCGAGCGTGGCGGAGAGCTTTTCCTCGTCGATGTCGAGGGGGTGACCGATCGAGATCTGGTCGTTCGCGGTCTTTTCCAGCCCTTCCTCGGCCATCAGGCGCTCCTCGTACAGCTTTTCGCCGGGGCGGAGACCCGTAATGCGGATCTCGATATCGCTCCCCGGCTCAAAGCCCGAAAGACGAATGAGATTGCAGGCGAGGTCGTAGATGCGGACGGGCTCGCCCATATCGAGAACGAAGATCTCGCCGCCCTTGGCGTAGGCACCTGCCTGAAGCACGAGCGCGACGGCCTCGGGGATCGTCATGAAATAACGAATGATGTCACGGTGTGTGAGCGTCACGGGGCCACCCTCCGCGATCTGGCGGCGGAAAAGCGGGATCACCGAGCCGTTGGAGCCAAGGACGTTACCGAAGCGCACAGCGGCAAACTCTGTCCGCGAATGACGGGCGGCGGTCTGCACGATCATCTCGCAGATGCGCTTGGTGGCACCCATCACGTTGGTGGGGTTGACGGCCTTGTCGGTCGAGATCATCACAAAGCGGAGAGTGCCGTGCTTGTCGGCGGCGGCAACCACGTTGCGCGTGCCGAACACGTTGTTCTTGACCGCCTCGGCGGGGGAGGTCTCCATCAGGGGCACGTGCTTGTGTGCCGCGGCGTGAAAGACGATCTCGGGCCGATATTCGGCAAAGATGCGGTCGATCTTGGCGGCATCGCGCACGCTGGCGATGAGGGTAACAAGGTCAAGCGAGGGGAGCTTGCGGCGCAGCTCCTGCTCGATGTCGTAGGCGTTGTTTTCGTAAATGTCGAGAATGATGAGACGGCGTGGGCCGTGCGAGGCGATCTGACGGCAAAGCTCCGAGCCGATCGAGCCACCGCCGCCCGTGACGAGGACGGTGCGCCCCTGAATGTAGCCCATGACCGAATCGAGGTCGGTGACGGTCTGCTCACGGCCAAGCAGATCCTCGACGTCCACCTCACGGAGGGCCGAGACCGAGACCTGGCCGTTCACAAGCTGATAGAGGCCGGGCAGGATCTCCACCTTGCATCTGGTGGTCAGGCAGACGTCATGGATCCTTTTGATCTCCGATTTTTTGGCCGAGGGAATGGCGATCATGATGCGCGTGATGCCGTACCGATCGACAAGGGTAGGGATATCCTCGGTGGTACCCGCTACGCGCACACCGCCGACGTAGGTGTTGCGCAGATTTGCATTGTCGTCAACGAAAAGCACGGGGTGAAAGGCGATGTTTTTCGAGGTCTGCATCTCGCGCAGGAGCATCGTACCCGCATCGCCCGCGCCGACAATGAGAACGCGGTCACCGCGCGAGGAGCGGACCAGGAGGGCGTGACGGACGAGGCGCAAAAAGCGCTTGCTGATGCGGCCCGCTCCCGTAAAGAGCAGGAAAAAGCCCGCAAGAAGCACGGCAAAGCGCCAGTCGGCGTATGCCGAGGGAACGAGCAGGACGTACAAAACGTCAAGCACGAGGAGGGCGAAGACGCCCGCCGCGAGACGAAGCGACTCGAGAATGCCGAACGCCGAGAGCGATACGGTCTGCTGGCGGAGGGCAAAGAAGATGACGAACTGAAGCGCCAGGTTGTAAGCAAGGAACCACGGGTCGGCCGTGAAGAAGCCGACAAAGTAAGAGGGGCCGTTCGGATAATGCAGCACCGACGCCAGAAAGAAGGCGAGGGTGAGACACAGAACGTCATAGAGAACGATCAGGGAGAAGCGCAGACGCTTGGAGCAAAGGACGCGGGTGATGGGACTCATAGCCGTAGGGTCTCCTTCCCGTGACTGGCGGCAGGGCGCCGTCTCGTTGTAATAATTTAATGAATATTATACCACACGCGCGCGGTATTTTCAAGAGGGGAATTTATTTTTTGCGGTCATACCGCATAACGACGGCGTCCTCGGTGGGCTTTTTGTAGTAATTCTTCCGCATACCGACCTTAAGAAAGCCGTGGCTCTCGTAAAGGCAGCGTGCCGCCACGTTGCTGCTTCTCACCTCGAGGAAGCAGGCCCTCGTGCCGTCCCCCGCCAAGCGAAGGAGAAAGGCATCAACGAGCCACCAGCCAATGCCAATCCGACGATACGCAGGTAAGACCGCGACACGCAGAAGCTCGGCCTCCTCGCCGAGGAGAAGCCCCAAGATATAGCCGACCGCGGTGCCGTCGTCCATGACGGCAAGCTTGGCGTACCCTTGCGCTGAGGCCAGGTGCGCGGCAACGGCGCCCTCGCTCCACGGTTCGGAAAAGCAGGCAGACTCAAGCGATGCCAAAAGCGCGGCATCTTCGGGGGTGGCGTTTCTTATGGCAAAGGGCATGATCGTCTCCTTTTTTTGTAAGGTTTCTTTTACAAAATTAGGCCCTTCCGTGGGGAAGGGCCTTGCTTATTCGGCGGTGGCGGGGGCTTCCTTCCCGACCGACGGGCGGCGGCGACGGCGCGGACGGC
>JAFVYX010000028.1 GCA_017500625.1 Clostridia bacterium
AGTGGTCCTGATGCATGACCCTACCATCAACCGTACCTGCCGTCACGCCGACGGCTCACCGATCGCAGAGCCGCTCATGGTAGCTGACCTCACGTACGAGGAGCTTTTGCAGTACGATGCGGGCATTGCCTTTGGGGAGTCCTTCCGCGGCACCCGTATTCCGCGCCTTGACGAGCTGCTGACCCTTGCCGAGGGGCGAGGGATCACGATAGCGCTTGACAAAAGAATCCCGAACGAGAGGATCGACGCCTTGATCGACGTTGTCCTCGCGCATAAAACGCCGGTTTCCTTCAGCGTATCCACCGTCGAGAGGATCCGTGCGATCCAGGAACGGATCCCCGATGCCGCCTTTGATTACGACGTTAATACCGAGAAGGAAGCGCTTGACGAGGTCACGCGTCTCGTCAAGCCTGAGAATCTGACCGTTTGGCTCTACCTTGACAAGCCTAACTTTTCCCGGCTTGCCCGGAAAGCCAAGGCGACCCCGGAGAACGTTGCAAGAGTCAGGGCCTACGCCCGCCTCGGCATCGCTAACGTCAACAACGCGATCGACGTCAAGGAAGCGCTTGAGATGCGGCCGGACGTCCTAGAGGTATAAGTTGCCCCAAGGAGCGGCGCCCTTCCGCTTTGCAAACTCATTCGGTCGGCGCCTCGCCCCTCCCCGTCCCCTCAATGAGCAGCGCCTCTCCCGTGAGAAGCGGCACGTAGCAATCGCCAAGACCGCTCATGGAGTAGCGCACGCCCTCAATGTGCAGATAGCGGGCAAACTCAAAGGTGTAATCCGCAAGGCGACGGTCGTAGGCGTCCTCGGTCTGGGCGGCGACAAGCAGCTCCCCCTCGGCATTTTTGCCGACGACGAGGAGCGTGTGATAATAGCCACGCTCGCTGTTGCCGAGCTGAATGACGTCGCCGATTTCCATACGGTCGGCCGACGTCTCCGTGGCAAAGGGGCCGACGCCCTCGTTTCCCACGATGAAATTATAAAAATAAGTCACCCCCGTAAAGGAGGCCGTGCGGTCATCGCTGTCGATATAGTACCACCCGAATACGGGGGTAAAGTTCATGCGGCAGCTCCCCGCGTACACGCATTGCGACACAAAGATCGTGCAGTTGCCACCAAGCTCCGAGAAATCGGCAAAGAGCGGATTTCTGTCAAACGCCCAACACCGCGCGTATTCCTGCGCGCGCTCCCTATTATAATTTCCTGTTACAAGCACAGTATCACTCCCTTCTCACCGTTCAGTATATGCCGCCATCGCCCCCGTTGCTACGGCAAAAATAAGAAAACAAAACTTTACATAAACGCCGCTTTTCCCTCGGGGAGTGGCGGAAAGAGGACTTTCATGGATATTAAGGACCCCTCGCTCGCTCCTGCGGGCCACAAGAAGATCGACTGGGTGCGGGCATACATGCCTGTCCTTTCGGGAATACGCGAGGAGTTTCTCGCGGCGCAGCCCTTCCGCGGTCTTCGCATCGCCATGTCGATCCACCTCGAGGCCAAGACCGCTTACCTTGCCACCGTCTTGAAGGACGGCGGCGCCGAGGTCTACGCCACGGGCTGCAACCCCCTCTCCACGCAGGACGACGTGGCGGCCGCCCTTAGCGAGCGCGGCGTGCAGGTGTTTGCCCGTCACGGCGTTACGGCCGAGGAATACGAGGAGCATCTTATTTCGGTGCTGGGGTGTCACCCGCACCTGATGATCGACGACGGCGGCGACCTCACCTCGCTTCTCCACGGCAAGGCCGAGGCGCTGGGCGACTGCCTCATCGGCGGGGCCGAGGAGACCACCACGGGCATTCACCGCCTGCTTGCGCGTGAGGCGCAGGGCGGTCTCCGCTTCCCGATGGTGGACGTCAACGACGCCGACTGCAAGCATCTCTTTGACAACCGCTACGGCACAGGGCAATCCACCTTTGACGGCATTATGAACACCACAAACCTCATCATTGCGGGTAAGTGTGTGGTGATTGCGGGCTACGGCTGGTGCGGTAAGGGCGCCGCGATGCGCGCCAAGGGCCTCGGGGCCAAGGTCATTGTGACCGAGATCGATCCCGTCAAGGCGATCGAGGCGGCGATGGACGGCTTTGACGTGCGCCCGATGAGCGAGGCGGCCGCGATAGGCGATCTCTTCATCACCCTTACGGGCTGCCGCGACGTGATCCGTACCGAGCATTTTGCCGTGATGAAGGACGGCGTTCTGCTCTCCAATGCAGGGCACTTTGACGTCGAGATCGATAAGGTGGCGCTCGAGGCCGCCGCCACGCGCGTTTATGAGCGCAAGCCGAACATTATGGGCTATGAGATGCCTGACGGCCGCGTTCTTAATCTTCTGGCCGAGGGGCGGCTCGTCAATCTGGCCGCGGGCAACGGCCACCCCGCCGAGATCATGGATATGAGCTTTGCCATTCAGGCCAAGAGTCTTGAGTTCCTTCTCAAAAACCGCGATACCCTCACGCCGCGTGTGTACCGCGTTCCTGCCGAGATCGACCGTGAGGTCGCCTCGCGAAAGCTTTGCGGCATGGGCCTTGCGATCGACGTGCTCTCTCCCGAGCAGGAGGCCTACCTCGCCGCCTGCGAATAACCGAAGAAAAAACCGCCAAACGGCGGTTTTTTCTTATTTTACGGGGAAAGGTAACATCATATTTTCGCTTTTTTCCATTTTGCCTGATTTTTGGACGTTTTTTGCTTTCATTTTTACTATATCCTTGTTTTTTTCTTATATTTCGGGGAAAACGCAAAGCTCCTTGGCTGTATAATCGTTTCTACAATCTCCTGCGTTTTCCGAGGTCTATTTTCCTTTCGCCGCGCATAGGATAAAGAAAAAAGGAGGCGGGAAAATGGAGATCACGGTGGGGCCGAGAATGCGGGAGGTATTCAGCGATGGGGGAATCGCCCATGCCGAGGTGTCACTCTCTTTGCCGAGAGCCGAGGGCGAGGGACGCGGGGCGGCGGCGATCAACGCCTTTTACGCCCGCATAGGCGAGGGGGCCTTGGAGATCGGACGGTCGCTCCTCCTCCCCCGCGCGAGGGCACGCTACGAGGCCTCCGATGACCCGCGTCGCCGCTTCACACATCGCCCGTATCGCCTGGAGCTGACCGCCGTCTGCACGTCGTGTGAGGAGGGCACCGAGGTGAGGCGCACGCTGGCGCTTTATCACCGCGGTCGGCGCCTGTATTCCGAGGCGGTCACGGAGCTCATCACGACGGAGGGGCGAATCTTTGAGAAGAAGGCGCCGAGGGTGAAGAAAAGGAATAAAAAAGGATAACGGCATATGCGCTCTTCCCTTAGGGATTTAAATTGTATAAATTATAAAACTCGACTTTTCACAAGTCGAGTTTTTTTACCACGCAAAACAAATTGAATTAAATTTTATTTTATGTTATAATAAACTCACCGATAAATAAGAATTTGACGAGGAGAACACATATGAAATACAAAGGAATGCTTATTGTTGTTAAAGATTGTAACCGCGCGTTAAAGTTCTATAGTGATATGTTTGGATTTCAACTGCTCCAAGACAACGATGGGAATATGGAATTGACGAATAATTTATATTTACAGGAATCGGGAT